>JAEYNZ010000142.1 GCA_023412195.1 Bacteroidota bacterium | reverse complement strand
GGATGGCGGCGAAGCCGCCAACCTACCCCTCCCAAATATATAAATAACTGATTGTCAACCCGAACGAAGTGAGGGATCTCGAAATTCCTTGTATTAACAACTTTACCGGACAATATTTTTAATAAATATAAAAAAAGGTGCATGGATCTCCATGCACCTTTTCCAATTAAAATTTAAAGTCAATTCCCATCATAAAATGCCTTCCTGCCTGCGGAAAATAGCCGTCCATCTTATACCGTCCGTCACCCAGAATGTAAGAATAAACCCATGCGTTGTTTTCATAACTTTCGTTAAAGAGGTTGTTAACCATCAGGTGGAACGTTATGTTGCTGAACAATCCTGTACGGATCATGTAATCTGCTTTCAGGCTGTTAACAAGGTAAGCATCCAGTTGCCGGTCATCACTGGAAGTATTGTCAATAAATTGTTTCCCCACATAGGAGGTAACCAATGCCAGGTTTAAATTCTTCAATGGCTCGAACAGCAGTCTGCTGTTTGAAATTACATTTGGTGAAAATGCAATATCCGTTGTTCCATGGTTGAATGCTTCCTGTTCCCAGGTATCCCAGTTATCGACGTACTCTGTAAAATTTTCTATTTTATTTCTGCTGAATGTTGCATTCGCCTGCCACTGCAGATTTCGGGTAATCATTACAGCAGCCTGTAATTCAACTCCCTGCCTGTAGCTGTCATCCACATTGACCATAATAGGTGCACCCACATCATTTATTTCACCGGTTAGCACCAGCTGGTCATTATATTTCATGTAGTAGAGATTAATGCCCCCCGAAAATGCAGATGATTTTAATTCATACCCAAGTTCAAGGTCATACAGGGTTTCATAAACCGGTTGTTTTCCCTGCGGATTGGCATCGACATATGCTGAACGGTTGGGCTCACGGTTTGCAACAGCGTATGAGGCATACACTTTCTGGTTTTCTGCAGGATTGTAGAAGATTCCAAACTTGGGATTAAAGAAATTGAAAGTGTGCAGCTGCGAAATGTCCCTAAGGTCATCGTCAATGCCGTTGAGGTCATACCTTATGCCCCGGTACTGAAGGTCGGCATATAGGTTCAGGCGTTCCGTTATCTGGAAGTTGTTTTTTGCAAAAACGTTGAAATCCGATTTGGTTCCTTTATTCCTGTACCATTCATGGTTGGGATCCGTATTGCCTGCATACTGCGCCCAGATGACATTTCCGTAATGATGCCCGTCATAATTGTTCCATCCGCTGCCCAGTGTGAAATCGATCCTGCGCTTGTTGTAGTTCAGCGAATAAGTAGTACCATAGAAATGATTGTCGAGCCATTTCCTGTTTACAAGGTCTGTCGATTCAATGGTTGTCTCGCCGGTCGTGATAACGGGCATCATATAATCTTCAAGGTCTTCATCTTCCTTGAAACTTTCATAATAGCCCTGTCCCCTGATATAAAAAGCTGAAGCACTCAGGTTTAATGACGGTGCGAATTTGTGAGAGAAATGCAGCTGGTAATGATCCTGCTGATAATAATCCACCTGGTTTTCATAGGTGTAAATATTATAAGTCCTGCTATCGGAGTTCATCATTTCCTGTACTTCCCGTTCTGAATACAGCCAGTGTTCTCCGTAGCGCAGCATCCCTTCCGTGTCGTTGTTAAGCCTTACTGAAGGAACTCCGTTCCATGCCTGGTAAGTCGTTTCAATTCCCGAAAAAATATTAACCTTTAAATGTGTATTGCCTGAATAATAACCTGCTGCCACAAAAAATGATTTCAGATCGGAGAAGGCTCTGTCGATAAATCCGTCAGAGTTGATTTTCGACAGGCGGGCATCAAGTGAAAATTTACCGTTAATTAATCCTGTTCCTGCCAGCAATGAATTTTTAAAAGTATTGAAAGAACCTGCAGCTGTATGATATTCAGCGTAGGCATCCCGGTTCAGGGAATTTGTCTGCAGATTTATGGTGGCGCCAAAGGAGGCAGCACCATTGGTGGAAGTACCAACCCCACGCTGAATCTGAACATTCTCGAGCGATGATGCCAGGTCGGGCTGATCTACAAACCAGGTTCCGTGAGATTCAGGGTCGTTCAGCGGAATCCCGTTGACTGTTACATTGATGCGGTTCAGGTCGGTTCCGCGAATCCTGAAATTTGTGTACCCAACACCAGCACCTGCATCTGAAGTGGCCACAAACGAAGGTGTCAGCTGAAGCAGGTAGGGAATGTCCTGTCCCATATTCCTCCTGGCTATTTCTGAACCATCGAGGTTGGTGTAGGCAACAGGTGTTTTTTCCTTTGCACGCGTGGCAGAAATGAGCACTTCACCTGTCATTACCGAAACGGGCTCAAGCACGATAGAAATAAAGTTCTGGGCAGGAATTTCCACTTCTGCTTCGGTTGTCTCAAAACCAATAAACGAAGCCACAATTTTGTATCTGCCCTCTTTCAGGTTTCTAAATTCAAAATTCCCGCCACTGTTGGCCGATACTCCGTAGAAGGTATTCTCAATGACAATGCTGGCTCCGGGGAGAGGTTTTCCTTCCCCCTGAACAATTCCCTTCAGGTTATGCTGCCCCAGCGCGGCAACAATCCACAGCTGCATCAGCAGCATGATACTTAATCTTTTCATTTTTAGAAATTTGGTTATTTTACTAACCAATGGAGCGGAATAAATTCCTTTTTTGCCCTCCCTTCGCCGGCATTACCCGGATCAGGTTATGTGGGTATGATCTCAGCCCGTACTGTTAAGGCACCCCATTGCACAATTATCAGGGCAAAGGTAAAAACGTTTTTTTAAATTATCAAAACCGGATGTATTTTGCCAAAACTGACGATTATACAGTTTTACTTTTCTACCTGCATTTAACAGCCAGGCAACTAGAAGTTTAAATCAGAAAATTTTCTTATCCGGCGTATAAAAAATTTCCACATGATACTTTCGGTGTAAATCTCGGGGTGATCATTTACCATAGCCTGTTTTTTAAGCAAGCTCCTTTTTTTCCGCAGACTGAAAATTTCCTTAAGGAAAGAAATGTGTGCCTGAATAACAGCCTTAAATCCGGAATAGTAGAATCCCAGGAAGAACTTGACAGCTGCAACCTGGTCAAGGAAAATACGGGTTAGAATAATTTTGTAAAATTTATCATCAGGCAGGTTTTTATACAGCATAAAAAGGTTGTTCCTGAAATTCAGATAAATCTTTTGGGGGCTGCTGTAGGGCAGGGTACCCCCACCCAAATGGTATACTGTACTTTCAGGCTGGTACATGATTTTGTATCCTTTGTTTTTCAGCCGCCAGCACAAATCAATTTCTTCCATGTGTGCCCAGAAACTGCCGTCGAAACCTTCTGCTTCATGAAACCTGTCAGCCCTGATAAACATGCAGGCACCACTCGCCCAAAAGATGGAGGAAGGATAATCATACTGCCCTTTGTCCTGTTCGGTGTGATTCAGTATCCTGCCCCTGCAAAACGGGTAACCGTATTTGTCGATAAAACCACCGCCTGCACCTGCATATTCAAATGAATGAGGCTTATTGTAGCTTAATATTTTTGGCTGTACCACAGCAAGCTGAGGATCATTTTCCATCATGCTGATACAGGGATTAATCCACCCCGGGGTCACTTCCACATCAGAATTGAGCAATATGTAGTATGTTGCGTCAATCTGTTTCAGTGCCTGGTTGTACCCTTCAGCAAATCCAAAATTTTCGTTGAGAATAATGATTTTTATTTCAGGGAAATGATGTATCAGATGGGTAACAGATTCATCGGTTGAACCATTATCTGCAATGTAGATCACAGTTCCCGGCCCGGCAGAATGGCGGATGACGGATGGCAGGAATATATCAAACAGTTTTTTGCCGTTCCAGTTCAGAATTACAATTGCAACAATTGGATTTTCCGCCATTTAAATTCGTTTAGGAAGTAAGAAGTTTTGCCAGGATGGCTGCCAGGGCATGCTTCTGAACCGGTTCAAGCAAAGAGGCTATTTTCTCTGTTTTATCCGGGTCATCTGATTTCAGCAGGATTTCGATTTCCTTTACCTGCCGTCCGGTGAGTTCATCTTCAAGAAGTTCCTTTACCTTGTATCTGGCTTGTTTTTCGGCAGGTAGCCCGATATATTCAAGTTCTGATATCGTGGCTTCGAGAATTTGCCGGGCCTGTATTTTTATCGGATCTTTGTCTTTTTCTGATCCTCCTGCTGCCGTGTCCCGAAGGCTCCAGCTCGAATAATCGTAATGCAGGTCGTTGATCATTTTTATTTTTGTGCTCTGTCTGCCAAAAATCCGTTCAAGAAAGATGCTGGTCCTGTTTTTCCATGCACCCAGGTCAAATTTCGGGTCATCAAGCCTTTCAATCTGTTCTTTTAGCAAAGCAATTTCTTTTTCAGCCATTTCAAAACGGTTATTATGAAACCAGCAATAAAATCAGGTTAAATATAAATGAAAGAATGATGATATCAGCAGATTGGGCATAAAATCCGTTGAAAGAATTATTAGATCTGACAGACCAAATCAATCGCCAAGGTGGTGGTGTATGATCTTGTAAAAGGAATCATAGATGGCAGCACTGGCAGCAACAAGTTCACCTCCCATCATCCAGTTGTTACCTCCGTTAAAGTCGGATATTTTTCCTCCTGCCTGTCTTAAAATAAGTGACCCGGCTGCTACATCCCATGGATGAAGCCCATGTTCAAAGAATGCATCAAAACGACCTGCCGCCACATAGGCAAGGTCAACTGCTGCTGACCCCAGCCGGCGCAACCCACGGGTGCTTTTCATCAGGTTGCGCATGGCATCGATGTAGTCTTCAACCCTGTCGAAGTTGTAGTAGGGAAATCCAGTCCCGATCAGGGTATCCGCCAGGTTGCCTGCTTCTGCAACCCTGATTTCATTCCCGTTCATGTATGCTTTGCTGTCTTTCCAGGCATAGAACATTTCATCCTGGCCAACCTCGTACACGGTTCCTGCTACAATTTCTTCATTTTCCATCAAGGCAATGCTTACCGAATGGGGAGAAATTCCGTGAATGTAATTGGTCGTGCCATCCAGCGGATCTATTACCCACTTGTATTTTTCATCCCTGTGTGAAGCTGTTCCTTCCTCCGTAATAAACCCGCTGTCCGGAATGATTTCCCTGAGTTTTTTTACAATGGCTTTTTCTGTTTCCTTATCGACATAGGTCACCAGGCTTGCCACACTTTTAAGTTCTACGTCTTTTCCTTTCAGTGTCTTGCGCTCATCGCGGATAAAGGTTCCTGCATCCCGTGCAATTTTTTGCAACTCATTACAAATTGCTTTATAATCGTTAGTTTGAATCATATTGTATTTTTTTTATCTGCATTCAGCAACATACAAAGATAAGGCAAGGTTGTGTATAAAAAGAAAAAACTTTTTTACGATTAAAATGCTATGGATGCATGTCCGTTTGGAAGGATGTCCATCAGTGTGATTCTGTGCAGCCCGTTGATTAATTTTTCACGGTAAGGCGTTTCAACTTTAATATAATTCTCCGTAAACCCGCTCATCATGTCGCCGTTTTTCTGCGATTCAAACAAAACCGTCTGCTGCGTGCCCAGATGTTTTTCATAAAAAGCCCGTTGCTTTTTCTCCGACAGGTTGATATACATCTGTGTGCGGCGCTTTCTGTCTTCCATGTCAACTTTCCACGGAATTTTCAGTGCCTGTGTACCGCTTCTTTCCGAATAGGTAAAGGCATGCAACTGTGAAACTTCCAGCCCGTTGATAAAATCGTATGATTCCTGGAAAAGTTTTTCCGTTTCACCATTTGTGCCTGCAATGATATCCACCCCAATAAAGGCATGGGGCACAACAGCCCTGATTTTTTCAATTTTCCGGGCAAACAGGCCTGCAGAGTACTTTCGTTTCATCAGCGACAGGATTTCATCAGAACCCGACTGCAGCGGTATATGGAAATGGGGCATGATGACCTTTGAACCTGCAACCAGTTCAATGATTTCATCCTTGAGCAGATTTGGCTCTATGGAACCCAGCCTGAGCCGTTCCAGCCCATCTGTATTTTCAAGTGCCTTCAGCAGCTCACAAAAGTTTTCATTGGTCGACTTTCCGTAATCGCCTATATTGACACCTGTCAGAACAACTTCCTTATACCCCTTCTCAACAGCTTTTTGTGCTTCCTTCACTGTATTTTCGATGGTGTCATTCCTGCTCCTGCCCCGTGCATAGGGTATGGTGCAGAAGGAGCAGTAATAGTCACAGCCGTCCTGCACCTTAAGAAAACTGCGGGTGCGGTCACCCCACGAATACGCCTTGTGAAAGCTTTTAATGTCGGCCAGACGGGTGGTGATGATCTCTGTCTGAGTCCTTTTTTTCAGGTCGCCCAGGTATGCCGGAATATGAAATTTCTCCTGTGTGCCCAGAACCAGGTCCACTCCTTCGATCTGCCCTGCTTCGCCTGGCTTAAGCTGCGAATAGCACCCCAC
Organism: Bacteroidota bacterium; assembly: GCA_023412195.1. GTDB lineage: Bacteria > Bacteroidota > Bacteroidia > Bacteroidales > Prolixibacteraceae > Mariniphaga. Next base: position 3,536 of record JAEYNZ010000142.1, on the reverse strand, counting down.
CACAATGACCATAGCATCAGGGTTCTTCCTGACAGCCTGCCTGATGATGTTCCTGCTTGCCTTGTCACCCTGGTTGGTAACAGAACAGGTGTTGATAACATACACATCGGCTTTTTCTTCAAAATCCACATGCTCAAACCCTGCTTCCCTGAAAGAACCTGATATGGTGGAGGTTTCAGAAAAGTTAAGCTTACATCCCAATGTATAAAAAGCTGCCTTCTTTCCCTGGTAATTCATTTAAAACCATTCTAAATAAATTGCAAAAATAGGAAAAAGAAGCCTTTTACAAAATCATACCTGCAAGTATTATTAATATTATGGCATCAGTAACATTGAGTTTAACATAGCCTGTGCACTATAAAAGATTGCTGGCCAGTTCCGCCAAATAGCTTCGTTCCCCTTTCACCAGGTTGATATGTGCAAACAGGTTTTGATTGCGCATGTGGTCGATCATATACGACAGCCCGTTCGATTTCATGTCAAGGTAGGGTGAATCGATCTGTTGCAAATCTCCGGTAAATACCATTTTGGTGCCCTCACCCGCCCTGGTGATGATTGTTTTTATCTCATGCGGAGTTAGGTTTTGTGCTTCGTCAATAATAAAGAATGAGTTTGAAAGACTGCGCCCCCTGATATATGCCAGTGGGGTAATGACAAGCTTTTCTTCTCTTTGAAGTTCTTCTATTTTTTGGTATTCAATGCTGCGAGGATTGAACACGTGCTTGATCACTGAAAGGTTGTCGAACAGGGGTTGCATGTAAGGATCGATTTTTTCTGAAGCATCACCCGGCAGATACCCAAGGTCGCGGTTGCTTAAAGCCACAATAGGCCGTGCCAGCAGAATCTGGTCAAACGATTTGTTCAGCTCAATAGCTGCTGCCAGGGCAAGTAATGTTTTGCCTGTTCCTGCTTTGCCGGTAAGGGCAACCAGCTGGATGTCGGGATTTGTAAGCATGCTTATGCTGAAAGTCTGCTCAGCATTGCGTGGTTTAATTCCGTAGGCTGGCTTTTTTTCTATCCGCTGGATGCGGTTGTTTTTTTGGTCATACCTTACAAGAACGCTTGAATTTAATCCTTTTAGTATGAAACATTCGTTGGCTTCAGGCTTGTAATCATTATTGAACCGCTTCATGTCTGCGGCTCCATGATCATAAAGCATTGTAATCAGGTCATCATCAACATTCTCAAATGTCAATACAGTTTTATCGAGGATGTTCTGGTCTGTCACCTGGTCATTTTTGTAATCTTCTGCCGGAATGCCCAATGACTTTGCCTTCATGCGCAGGTTGATATCCTTGGTCACCAGGATTATTTTCCTCCTGGGGTAAGCTTTTGTTGTATGTTCCGCAATCGCCAGGATCCGGTGATCGGGGATATCTTCCCTGAAGGAAGCCTTTAATTCTTCTGAAAAAGGTTTTCCGGTTTCAATTCTCAACTTGCCTTTTCCTTCGCCCAAAGACTTGCCACCATTGAACAGTTCATCGCCTATGATTTCGTCCAGTGTCCTTACAAACTCCCTTGCCTGGTAGTTGATGAGGTCATTGCCCCTTTTAAACTTGTCAAGTTCTTCCAGCACCACAATCGGAAGGATGATGTCGTTGTCTTCGAACCGGTAAATGGAGGTATGGTCATGTAAGATTACATTGGTATCGAGAATAAAAATTTTACTTGGCATGATATTAATTATGTTTCCGGAAATGTAGATAAATTAAGACAATTTATCTAAATGTATTTCATTTTTTAATAAACTTGCATCAGTTAATAATTAAACAGTAAATTGGATTATTCAGATATACTTGAATACCTGTATTCTAAGTTGCCAATGTATCAGCGCATTGGGCCGGCTGCCTATAAGGACAACCTCGACAACACCATTCAGCTTTGCGGGTATTATAACGATCCTCATAAGAAAATCAAAACAATCCATGTAGGGGGAACAAACGGCAAAGGGTCAGTTTCACACATGATCGCTGCAATCCTGCAGTCGGCAGGCTATAAAACGGGCTTGTACACATCGCCGCACCTGCTCGATTTCCGGGAACGCATCAGGATCAATGGTGAGATGATATCTACCGATGAGGTTGTGGAATGGGTGGAAGATTACAGGGAAAAGAATGACGAGTGGAATATTGAGCCCTCATTTTTTGAACTTACAGTGGTAATGGCGTTTGATTTTTTTGCCCGGCATGAGGTTGACGTAGCCATTATTGAAGTGGGACTGGGTGGCAGGCTTGATTCAACAAACATCATTACACCCGAACTCAGTGTCATTACCAATATCGGTCTCGATCATACAACACTGTTAGGCGATACAATCGAAAAGATTGCTGCCGAGAAAGCCGGTATCATTAAAGATGGCATACCGGTGGTGATCGGAACACGGCAGGCAGAAACCGTTCATGTGTTTGCAGAGGCAGCTGCCCTGAAACTGGCGCCCCTGTTTTATGCCGACCAGGAATATACTGTAGGCTATTCAATGGCCGATCTTGAAGGAAACCAGATGCTTACGGTAAGCCGGAATGGCAGGTTGTTGTATCCGCAGCTGAAGCTTGATTTAAAGGGAATGTACCAGCAGAAAAATGTGCCTGCCGTGCTTAAAACTGTGGAACTGCTCCAACAAATGGGATGGGATATATCAGAGGATAATATATTATCAGGATTAGCCCATACCAAAAAAGTAACAGGGTTACAGGGACGCTGGCAGATACTGGGATACAATCCCTTGCTGGTATGTGATGTTGCCCATAATGCGGAGGGGATTGCAGAGGTAGTGAAGCAGATCGGGCAGACACCACATAAGGATCTGCATATGGTATTGGGCTTTGTAAGCGATAAGGATATCACTGGGATACTTAACCAGCTTCCAGCCGGTGCAACCTACTATTTTGCCAGTGCCGACATACCCCGTGCGCTCGATGAACGCGAACTTGCGCGGTATGCAGCTGAGTTTGGATTGCAGGGCTCAGCTTATTCTTCGGTAGAAAAGGCATTTGATACAGCAGTAAACCGTGCAGAAAGGAATGATCTGGTATTTATTGGCGGCAGCACGTTTGTTGTAGCAGAAATTCTTTAAAAATATTTTTGCAGAATCAAAATACGTTATATATTTGCAGCGCCTTTCAGAAATGAAGGCAGCGTTCAAAGAGGGAGCATAGCTCAGCTGCCTGCCTGCCGGTAGGCAGGGTTCAGAGCACCTGCCTTACAAGCAGGGGGTCACTGAAAGGAGATATGAGAATGAAATATTGGGAGCATAGCTCAGCTGGTTCAGAGCACCTGCCTTACAAGCAGGGGGTCACTGGTTCGAATCCAGTTGTTCCCACAAGAAGGGGTTACATTCAGTTGTAGCTCCTTTTTTTTGTACGGGAGTATAACTCAGCTGCCTGCCTGCCGGTAGGCAGGGTTCAGAGCACGGATCACTTCACTTTTCAGGTGGAGTAAAATTATTTCAAGCATAAATTTTCATTAATCTAAACAGGAAGAATGTAGTATCGCACACTCCTCTTAAAGCAGCTCTGAAAGCTTTTATTTTGGCATTG
>JAEYNZ010000124.1 GCA_023412195.1 Bacteroidota bacterium | reverse complement strand
ACGGACTAAACCAACTGAGCTAACCGCCTTCAGCATTAGATAAATGTTGGAAAATTATATTGTTGTTTTTGATAATCCCCCATATGAATTCTCTTCCTCTTGATGATTTCAATTGTTTTTCACGGATAAGGGCATCTGTTTTTGATTTGATTTTTTCTGTATAGATAAGAACCCATGGCTGAAACTGTCGGGTCCATCCATCATTTCTAGTATCATTATGCTGAATTAAACGTCTTTCAGGATCCGGACTAGAACCTATGTATATTTTATTGATAGCAGGTGAATGGAGGGCATACACAAACTACATAACCAAAAAAACTTGTGGGTTGTACTGGATTCGAACCAGTGACCCCTACCCTGTCAAGGTAATGCTCTAAACCAACTGAGCTAACAACCCTAAAAAAATTCAAACCAACTGAGCAACCTACGCTGGTTGCTCCGCAAAAATAAATAAAATCAGGAAAGCGTGCTATAAAAGACCAGTGAAATCCTTAATATTTTTTAATTCAGTCACATTCAATATCATAACCCTGTTCATCCCAGCAGTGCCAGTTGGTATCACCATAGAATTGAGGTGATTTTACCCATCCGTTGAATTTGGTTCGGCTCCATTCAATTTGTGTATCGTTGAAAACCTGTTTCGCCTGGTCCCATGTGTGGGCGTGAACCCATGCATCAAATAATCCTTGCTTCAAACCATAATGTAAAGAACTTCCATTAAAAGGATCGGGCTGGCCGGTATTATTTAGTTCCCTGACGTAGGTGTATTTAATGTCGCCAACTTCAACATCTTCCTTTTTCCAGTCGATCCTGACAGTTTCTTCCTGGTACATGGGGCTGTGATACAACAACCACCAGCCACTCCGGCCATCGGTTTTTGAAATGCCTTCGAACCACATAAACTCATCGAATGAATCAATTCCCTCCTTCGATATATACATTTCCCATCTCACCTCATCCACTTCAAGAGTCCCGGTCAGCCGTGCAGTGTAACTGCTTGTAAAACCATCTACTTCATATTGCCATTGCCATGTATAATTACCGGTTTTTACAGGCTCATTGTTTACCGCAAGTTTAAAAGATGCCACCGGCACTGCAAAAGTGGTTCCGATTAATACATTCCAGATGCCGACATTTGTTGCAGCATAAATCCAGTTCATACGTTGCGGAACAGCAGACTTTTCTGTATTTGTGAATTTGTTGAAATCAATTACCATTGTTTCTGCAGGTGGCAGCACAGGTGGTATTCCATCATTATCCTCTTTTTTGCATGATGATATCACGATGAATAAAAGAAGAAAGTACAATGTCAGTCTTTTCATAATGGATTTTTGGTTAATTATCTGAATTCAATTTTCGTTTAGCTTAAATGTTTCTGTTATCCGATCTGTTTAAAGAAAGATCCATGGAAAGAACGGCTGTTGATGCTGATTATTATATCAAATGTCAAAATTGCATATAAAAAAGGAGTTAAAAACGGTATCCTTAACATTCGATCCTGATAATGAAGTTGTAAAAGCCGATACACCCATAATTTGCTAAAGCAGATTGTTCTTTTTTATTGCACATATGAGATAAATATCTGTATTCTAACAAGAAGAAGCTAAAAAATTCATACTTTTAATTATCGCACTACCGGATATTCACATTTTATTCAAACATTTCATCCAATACAAACGTTTAAGTGTTTGTGTGATGATGTAGTAATAAACAAAGGTTATGAAGGCCTTGCCCTCAATGGGAAGGTTTATGATACGTAAGTTTAATAATTAATACAAATTAAAAATGGGAAACATTCTTTACATCATTGCCGTGATTTTGGTTATTGCCTGGTTAATTGGTTTTCTTGGATACAGTGCAGGTGGCCTTATTCACATTCTGCTGGTTATAGCAGTCATCGCAATTATTATTAATCTGTTTACAGGCAGAAGGGTTTAGAAAAGTCCTTCTTTGAATGGTTTTTGCGATTATTTAGTACAAAAAGAGCATGCCAGCTATGTCATGCCTTTAGTTTATTAACTCCTAAAAAATATCATTATGAGTTCAGGGAAAATTTTGGCAGGTATCATTATTGGTGCCGCAGCCGGAGCATTGGCAGGACTTCTGTTTGCTCCCGAAAAAGGTTCTGAAATGAGAAAAAGGCTCAGCACCACCGGTGAAGATTATTTTCATACGGTAAAGGATTCACTGGATGAATTGCTTGATAATGTTGCTGAAAAATTTGGAGAAGCAGTAAAAAATGTGAACCAGTCGGTAAAACGGAATTAACTGCATCTTTTGCGTTGTAATTTAAATTTAGAAGATTAACATTTACCCCCTTCTTTATCTGACAGAAGTTGGGGCAGAACTTGTTGTAAAGTTAATAATTAAATCAGATGAGAAATATATTCAGGGGGCTCCTGGCGGGATATGGTGCCTATAAACTTGGAGGCGGCTGTTTAAGCACCATTATAATTTTTATCATTATATGGGTCCTGGTAGGACAATGCAGCTGACATTCCAATTAGATTGACATTGAAACCAGGTTTTTTCAGACTTTTCTTTTAAATCTGACGGATGGCATCAATCAGGTACACTATCATTATTATATCTGGTTTAAGCAACTGTATAACCGTTATAAATGCTTTAATGGTTAATTGATCTGGTGAGGAACAATGTGGATTAAATCACATTGTTTTTCTACACTATTCCGTATTTTATATCAGGGTTTTCTGGTGTTCTTTCGTATATTCCATGAATCAGTATGATTTTCAAAGAGTTAAATTTTAGTCGTTTTGAGAGAAATTTGGCGCAATGTTTGACCGGATTTACCGGAACTTTACGGTAAAATTTTTAATAACGTAAGCAATATGAAAACAATTACATCATTCAGAATTAAAAATAAATTTCTTGGTATATTATTGTTATCATCTTTTTTTATGCTCACGTCGTGTGCACAGAAGGCAGCCTTTCAACGTTCATCCGTAGTACCGGCAGCAGAAGGCAGTGTGAAGGTTAAACAGGATGACAATGAAAATTATAACATTAAGGTTAAGATACGGGATCTGGCAGACATCAACAGTCTGGATAAATCAAAAGAAACTTATGTTGTTTGGATGGAGACCAGGCAGGGTACAACAGAAAACCTGGGGCAACTCAGAAGTTCCAGAGGATTATTCACCGGTCAGCGCACTGCTTCCATTGAAACAGTATCATCATTTCAGCCAGTAAGGGTATTTGTTACCGCTGAATATGGCAGAAACATCCAGTATCCGGGGAAAGAAGTTATAATGACAACTGATACATTCAGGCAAGGGCTTTTCAGAAGATAATTTCTAATGCGATTCCTGGTGGTTGGATGCCATTAGTTCCACCAAACTGAATACCCTGAAGAAGTTACCTCCCCAAACCTTTATTATTTCCTCTTCAGTGTAGCCCCGTTTAAGCATTTCGCCGGTAATGTTCGGAAACTGGCTTACATCCTCACAATCGGCCAGCCCGCCTCCCCCGTCGAAATCGCTGCCAATACCCACATAATCAATTCCCACCAGGTTTTTGACGTAATCGATATGGTCGACCAGGTCGCTCACGGTTGGAAGTTTTTTGGGATATTGTTTGTCGACATCTGACCAGGCTTTTCTGAATTTCTGCTTTTCCTGCTCAGACATGGAATCGAAACTGGCATTATAAATTTTTCGTAACTCCTGCTTTTTCTGAAAATGAAGGGAAGTTGGATCAGGATCTTTCACATAATCATCGAGAAGGCATATCTGAATCACTCCGCCATTCTTTGCAAGGGCTCTGATCATGTCATCATCCATATTCCGGTGGTGAGATGCTATGGACCTAACACTTGAATGAGAAGCAATAACCGGCACCCTGCTCAGATTGATGATATCATAAAAGGATTTATCAGATACATGCGATACATCCACCATGATGCCAAGCCTGTTCATTTCTGCAACCACTTCTTTTCCAAAATTGCTTAGGCCGTTGTGTAACGGTTCTTTCAGGTCGGATGAAGAATCACAGATTTCATTATGCTTTGAATGGCTCAGGGTAATATATCTCACACCCCTGTCATAAAACTCCTTTACCCGCTCCAGATTGGTGCCCAAAGGAAATCCGTTTTCCATTCCTATATAGACGGCACCTTTACCCTTAGCTTTTAGTTTACCTGCATCGGCCGATGTAAGGGCTATTTCTGTCATATGGTTATACCTTTTGCAAACAGCATATGTTGAATCTATCATCTGGTGGGCCAGCCGGTAAGCAGCTTCGGTATTTTCAGGCGTCAGTTCACGCTGTGTTGTAAAAGCAGCAAAGAATACAGCGTCAAGCCCTCCCTCCTTCATCCTGATAAAATCCACCCTGCTTTCAGGGGCTTCGTTCCTTTTACCAATATCAAAACCCTTATTCATCAGCGCCATAGGCGTGTCAACATGTGTATCAACTGTAAGGGCTTTTTGATGAACCTTCGCAACCCTTTTTTCTGAAACCTTCTTTTCAGATATAAATGATACCGGCAAGAGAATCAGCATCATTGCTATACTTTTTATAAAAAACATCATGCAGAACAATTGATTGTATCTGCAATATTAATTAAACATTTTGTTTTATTTCTTAAGAGATGAAAAAATACAAACCGGCCTGATACAGAAAAGAAAATTGCCGGCAGATTATGGCGGCATTTAATCTTATTAATTTGCACCATACAGGTTCTAAAGTTAATTTTGCTGCATGACAATGAAGAAATGGATAGCCAGGTTTAGCCTGCCCCTGACCGCACTTGCTGTTTTTGGGATGACGCAGGTATTGATCAGGTTTCCTTTTATTACTGAACAGTATTACACACAAAAATTATATCCTGTACTGGCATCTTTTTTATCCTCTTTCAGCAGGTGGTTTCCATTTTCACTGGCTGACCTATTTTACCTGTTGCTGATCTTAACTGCTGTAACTGTTGTTTTACTGCTGATTTTAAAGAAAATTTCCTTCTCTTTTGCAGGCCTGTTTGTTTTGAATACTTTGGCTGTGGTGTACATCTTCTTTTACATTTTCTGGGGGTTCAACTACTTCAGGTCTGATATGAATACACGGCTGGAAATAAAAACACAGGATTCTGACCCAAAAGAATTTTTAAGGGTACTTGGGCAAATTGTTGAAGCAACTAATGCTTCCTGGCATCCATATGATGATTTCTCGAAAAGTATAACCGACAGCCTTGTTGAAACTTCATTCAGCCGCCTGGCACCTGTCTTAAAAATAAAATACCCCATGGGAAGCCGCAGGGCCAAAAACATAACTTTTAGCAGTTTTTTTGCACAGGCAGGTATTTCAGGTTATTACGGTCCTTTTTTCAATGAGGTGCATATCAACCGATACCTGTTGCCATCAGAATATGCCTTTGTACTGGCACATGAAAAAGCACATCAGTTTGGAGTGACAGGAGAGGCAGAGGCCAATTTTATAGCCTGGATGGTATGTACACACAGTGAATCCAGGCAGTTGCAGTATGCAGCCAATTTAGTAACCCTTCGTTATTTTTTGAACCACGCTGCCCGGTATGAACAACTTCCTGAAATCATTAAAACAATAGATACGCGGGTTATTGAAGATATAAAGGAGATTCAAAACCACTGGATGGGGCTTCGCAATGTGAAAGTTGAAAGAGTAGCTTCAAAAGTCAATGATGCTTACCTTAAAACAAACCAGGTAGAGCAGGGTATACGCGACTATACGGGAATTGTGAAACACATAATGGATTACTCACTTGACAGTACTTTCAGAAAAAGTGTAGATGAATACTCTTTTTCGGGCAATTCATATGAATGACCTGCTTAATCATTGACAAACATTTCCCTTGCACATACTATCTACCCTGTTCTTTCATTTCGCTGCTGAATGTACAGTTACAATAAAGAAGTGTCTGTTGAAAACTCTGGTATTCCAAGTCCTCCGCGGTATTCAACCCAACTTCAAAAGGAAGACAAATAGGAAGAAAAGCTATTGTTCCATTAAACTCAAGCCATTCCTGATCCTGATGGGATCACATATTTAAATAAAGCTGACATCATCAGAGAAGCCTGACCCTGAATGGGTCATATGTGAAATGCACTTCATGCCTGAATTTAAGACAAGGACAAACATGCGACTCCTTCAAAGTCGGGAGAATCCCTGTTCACCTTATGCTAAAAACATTTGAACCCTTCAGGTTCAGATTATAACTGTTCCAAGTAAGGTTTACTCCAGATAATAAATGATAATCAATCTATTTCTTTTAGTTATATGGTAGTTGACAGAAATTTCATCACAGTTTGTTTTTTATTGCCTGTTGCAAAGATTTTCCGGCTGAAAATGATTAACTTGAGAAGGCATTAAAAAACCAGGGATATCACATGGGCAATAGCACCACAATTTGCCGGTCTATGATGACAAACTGCTTTATTTATAGAGGAGTAATAAATTATTGTCTGCCCCGGAAGGCAGGTCTGTAATACTTTTAAAAACTTTCAATTTTAATTATATGAAAAGAAGAAAATTTATCAGGAACAGTGCCATAGGAACACTTGCTTTAACCATTCCTGCCATACGCAGCTTCGGAAGCAACTTTTCACCGGGATATGAACTACCCCGCAGGGTATTGGGAAGAACAGGTGATAAACTTTCAGTAATAGGATTTGGTGCGATCATGCTGAATGATAACCCACAGGAATTTGCCAATGAACTGGTGGCAAAATCATATGAACTTGGAGTAAATTATTTTGATGTAGCCCCTTCATATGGTAATGCTGAAGAAAAGCTGGGACCGGCACTTAAGCCTTACCGTGAAAAATGTTTTCTTGCATGTAAAACTGGAAAACGTGATGCCGCTGAAGGGAAAAAGGAACTTGAAAACTCATTACGCCTGCTTCAGACCGACAGATTCGATTTATACCAGTTACATGCACTGACTTCAGTGGAAGAGGTAGAAAGATCATTTGCACCGGGAGGTGTGATGGAGATGATAGAGAAAGCCCGGAAAGAAGGTAAAATAAGGCATGTAGGATTCTCGGCTCATTCAGTGGATGCTGCGTTGCTTGCCATGAAGAACTACCAGTTCGACTCTATATTGTTTCCATTTAATTTCGTTACATGGCATTCGGGAAATTTTGGCCCCCAGGTTTATGCCGAAGCAGGCAGACAGGGTATGGGCATTCTGGCCTTAAAAGCAATGGCATTGACAAAGCTTAAACAGGGAGATACAAAGTATGATAAAAATGTGTGGTATCAGCCCGTAACGGAAGAAGATACCATGAAAATGGCCTTAAAGTTCACCCTTTCAAAGAATATTACTGCTGCAGTTCCTCCGGGCAACAACAACCTGTTTTTGAAGGCACTTGAATTTATGAATGACTATGAACCTATAACGGCACAGGAAACAAAATTGCTTGTGGAACTGGCTGGTAAGACCGAGCCCCTGTTTATGCATGCTTAGGTATTACCTCAGTTCGAGTGAAGTTGTCCCTATGTTGTTTCCATCGGCAAAAACGTCTATGGTATACTTTCCCGCCATAAGTTCGGGTTCACCCGAATTATCCCAAAAGATGGCTACAGGAAGGTCGTGCCCTTCATAAACAACTTCACGCATTGCTGAATACTGAATCTTCAGGTCTTCGAACTGGAAGGTGTCGTTTTCCGATTTAGTCATCAGGAGCTGGTCGGGTCGCATGATGCGAACATAAATATTTTTGGCTCCACGCCTGGCAGATACATTTTCTGCCAGCACAAAATATATTCGGATTCTGTCGGTACGATTGGCAAAACGGGTATCCTTAGAGCGTTGGTTCAGTCCTTCTGCCATCAGATCCCTCACCTGAAGGACAGCAGCCCTCTGCAGGTTCCGTTCCAGTTGTTGTTTTTCCACTGACAGCTGATTTTTTTCGGTTTCAATCTGCTTGAACTGTTGCTTTACTTCAAGATTTTCAGCCATCAGTTCCTGGTTGCGGCGGTTCAGAGAGTCGATCTGAACGACAAAGTCACGCATGATTCCACGCAGGGTGGTAACCTGTTTTTGGTATGAATTGATTTGTTCAAGACTTACTTTCTTTGTCTGTTCGATTTCAACCAACAGGTTTCTGACATTAGACTGGGCTAAAAACAATTTTTCGTTGATGGTGTCATTTTCTGAAACCAGAGAATCGTACCTGACCACGAGTTGCCCCAGTTCTAACTGAATGGAATCTTTTTCCATCTTTAATTCAGTTAAAATTTCCTTGTGTTCCCTGTCCTTCAGAAAATACATTACCGCCAGTGCCACCAGGATTACAGAAAGAACAATGACAATGATGTTGTTCCTTCTTTCCTTTGCCTTAAAATTATTTTGGATTTCGGGTTGATTCATTTCACAAATTTTACTTTCATTTAAGAACGCTGCTAAATTAATAATCTTTTGTGTGCCACAAATTAAAATAATATGAGTTCACTGAAATATTCAGTGCCTCTTATCCAACTTAAAGCAAACTTCCTAAACGAATTCCAAAATATATGGTTCTGGGAGACCCGGGCCCGTATATATAGGCAGGATCACGATCAATACCGGAATCAAAGTCTTTTTGAAAGGCATCTAAAAGATTTTTAACACCCACATTGCATTCCATTTTCAGGTGATCCGTCAGCCTGAGGGTATAAGCTGCTTTTATGCCGGCATCGAAAAATGAAGGTGACGTACGCAATTCACCTTCAGAAGGATTTGACAGTTCAGGACCAAAATAAGGCACCAGCATAGGGCCTGTATAGTTTCCGGTAGCGGACAGACTAAACCGCAGCGAAGGATTATAGCTTAGACTTAAATACCCATAATGATCGGGTGACCTCAGAAATCTTTTTTCATTGAACTCCTGAGGTTCTTCAAACAGGCTTTTCTGAACTGTAAAACCCGACTGCAACTGAAGCCGGTTTGACGGAGAAGCATTAAATTCAAGGTTGATTCCCTGTACCCTGGCCCCATCCTCAGCATTTATACGGGTATAAATTACGGTGCCATTTTCATCGGGGGCCCCATATTCATTGGCAAACGGATTCATCAGCCTGGTAAAAAATCCCTCGGCAAGCCACTGATATTGCCATCTGCCATCATGAATGGTATATTCAAGAGAAGCAGAGTAACTTGCAGAAGTTTCCTGTTTCAAATCCGGATCATTCCGGTGAAGTACCTGTCGCGAACCCGATGTTTCAATATGAAGGTCTTCATCGAATATTTGTGGTGCCCTGAATCCTCCTGCATATCCAATCCTTGCCTGCATTGTTCTGCTTACCTGGTACATCAGGGCAATTCTCGGACTCAGAACATTTCCTTTGACAATTCCTGTTTCACCTGAGTTATCTTCTACCTGATAATGATCGTAACGTGCTCCGGTGGTTATGGTAAATTTACTTCCTTTCCATTCAGCCTGTATGAATGCAGCCTGCGACGATAACTGCTGATCAGCAACCAGGGTATTGCCATAATGAAAATCTTCTACAGAATCATAATAACCAAGTTTTTCATCCTTCAGGTTGCTCCCGTTATACTCAATTCCTGAAGTTACCGAAGCAGGGGAAAAGAAAAGCCTTTCAAACTGCATCAGGTACTGTATGCCCGAAGAGAAAGTCAGATCACCAGTCTGGCCATATGCCGACGGATCCTGATTGGCCCCGTAGTATGAATCACGGTCAACCTTCTGTGATGAAAAGAATGCTGAGAACTTATCAGAATCGCGTAATAACAAATCAAACGTTGCAGCACCGGAATGTATGGAATGAGTCACACTTTCAGCTATATCCGCTTCATGCAGCGGCAACTCAAAGTCGTTACCGCCCCTGCGGAATTCATTGATATGAAAATAATCGAACGTTAATTTGCCACGGCTTGCAACCCGCTGAAAAAACCTGGCTCCCAGGGTGGAGTTTTTTATGGAAGATAGTTCAGAAAAACCATCATCATTGGCATCAAATGGATTGCGGTTTCTGAAAAAACTGAATAACGTAAGGCCGGTTTTATTGTCGTCAGTAACAAATGATCCGTTCATGTTCAGGCTAAAATCGCCAGAGGAGCTATAAGGACCCGGACGTCCAATGGAGCCATAGCTGCTTTCAATTGTAAAAGCATTTGAAACAGGATCTTTTGTAATCAGGTTAACAGTTCCGGCAATGGCATTGCTTCCATACATGGCAGAACCTCCTCCCCGTATTACCTCTACCCTTTCAATCATATTAGCTGGTATCAGTTCAAGCCCGTATACTCCTGAAAGTCCGCTAAAGATTGGCCGGGAATTGACCAGTATCTGGGTATATGGACCTTCAAGGCCATTCATCCTGAGCTGTGAAAAGCCACAGTTCTGGCAGTTGTTTTCCATCCTTAATCCAGGAGAAAAGTTCAGTCCGTCGCTCAATGTAACATTCTGGGTACGTTTAAATATTTTGGGATTGATGCTGTTTACTATGCTTGGAGCCTGTTGCCGGTTCCTGGCATTTCTGTCGGCTGAAATTACAATTTGTTCAATGCCAATATTGTCGGGCCAGAGTTCAGCCTGTATAGTATGGCTACTGCTGGCAGACAGCATGATTTCCTGAGTCCATGTTTTATAGCCGACTGCAGAAATTAACACTGTATGCAGTCCTTCAGGAAGATTAGACAATTTAAAATGACCAGTTGCATCAGCAGCTGTGCCAATTGTAGTTCCTTTCAGCATGACAGTGGCAAAAGGGATATGTTCATTTCCTGATCTAACATCACCAAAAAGCATGGCATCAGTTTTTGACCTTCTTTCAGGCTCGGTGGCAGATACAAGCATCATATTTAGAAAAAGAAAAAGAAAAATTGACAGATACTTCATGGAATAGACAGTATATAGATGTTTTTGATTTTTATATGGTGCAATACTAGGCTTTGAAAACGGATGCACAAATACCAACAAATAATGATTCTAAATCTGCATATCAATCTATGTGCAGACGAAACATCAATGTAAAGTTTTAATATTAAACCTGAATAGCAGGAGGGCCTCTGGTATCGTGGTGATGAATGTGCAGACTTTGCCTTAACTTTTCTTCTGCCACAATTATTTGAACAGTATCAGCAGGCTGGATTTCCTCAATAACAATTTCAGCTGAAAAAGTATAGTAATCAAAATTAACGATCTGGTAGAAGCAGATTTCAGTTTTGGAATGGGAATGCTCATTTAGGGGAACTCCATCCTGATGTGAAACGGGATGGCTATGAACAACTACAACTCCATTGGGATAAAAATGGGCGTGTTTGTTCTGCAGCGACTGGTGTACGATCAGAAAGTAGACCGGTATGAACAAACAAAAAACCAACCTTATATTTTCCCTGATTATATTCACATCAATAATTTGCAGTGCAAATATAGTATTTCCATGTTGTTGTGGCAGGCCTGCTTATATCACTGGAAAGAACAAAAGGAACTTCATCCGTTTTTAAAAGCAAAACAGAAGAAAGTTCCTTCAGTTAATGAGAGAGTGACAGGGAGATATATATGAAATTAATTTGAAGAAGCGTAGAATGACCGGCTGCTCCTGTTTTCCGGATAGATTTTAGGAAAAATACTTATATGTCACACAAACAGTTACTTATAAATTTTCTTTTTGAAAAATGGGTGTCTCGTGGTATATTTAGAGCATGTTTGTCCGAAAGAAGAAG
>JAEYNZ010000102.1 GCA_023412195.1 Bacteroidota bacterium | reverse complement strand
CCGTGCACATTTTGTTACGGTAAATTTAAATAAATATTCATTTCTCAAAAATTGTTTTACGGTTTTGCATCCGGTAACTATTCCCTATCAGGTTGATAACTTCACAACGGTACAGCAACCTGTCCAGCAATGCTGTAGCTAATACTTCATCATCAAGCATTTGTGCCCATTCTTTCGGCGCTTTATTTGTTGTAATAATAAAAGATGTTTTCTCAAAAAGATGATTAACAAAATTGAACAGGCCAACAGCAAGTTCCTTTTCAATAGGAAACATCATAATGTCATCAATAACAATCAGGTGTGCCTTACAAAGACGTTTATACTCGGCAGTAGCTGAACGTGTAATGTTTTTCATCTTCAACATATTTGCAATGTCTTCCATCGTTCTGAAGTATGCCCGATACCCTCTTCTGATGGCATCGTTACACAGTCCGGCAGCAATAAAAGTTTTGCCTGTTCCCGAAGGCCCCATAAGTACAATGTTAAACAGTTGCTCAATCCAGAGGAGTTCCCTGAGCTGCATTAGCCTGGTTTTAGACAATCCATTGTCTATGGCATAATCATATTGGTCCAGGTTATAATTAAGCGGCAGGATAGCTGCTTTTGTCCTTTTAAGCAGGTCTTTTTCTTCCCGATGATCAGCTTCTGCAGAAAAGAGCCGGATAGTATAATCCATGTAACTCATTCCTTCTGATTCAGCTTCCATAAGCACCGGGTCAAGGCGGGACAAAATACCTCCCAGTTTAAACCTGCGGCAATAATCGGTTATAAGTTCTTTTTTTTCCATATCAGTTTTTCATAATTGCATCATAATTTTCAATATCGCTTTTCTGAGGTACGATCTCGTGCAGTTTTCTGTTGAAACTATTAACCGGCTGTTCAGGCACTATAGCATTTTGATTGCCGCCATTGTGCTGGTACTTGTTCATTACTGCTTCAAAGTCAGACGCACTGTAAACATTGTTTTTTATGCAGTAAGCCAGTGCTTTAGTAATATGCTCAGGCTTTGCCTTTTGGATCGTTTTCCGGATAGCGTTTAATTGATCACGGGCATATCTTCTTTTCTCATTGCAAAGCCTCTCCAGGTAAGGCAAGGCTTTATCGTAATCCGGAAAGGATACAGCAACATCCAATAAGAGGTTTTTAACCGTTTTTGATTTATCTCTTCGGTGATCTGTATTTGCAATAATCCTTCCTTTGTCGGTGCTTAACGTGTGGGTGCATAAATGATTCCTGTAAATGTCATTAACTATAAGATCCTTTCCTGTAACTGCTATAGTAATCTCGGTTCCACGGCCTTTGTAGGTTCCCTCAGGAAGCGTATATATGTTGCACTTGTACAAAAAAGAGTTATCCTGCCTGACGGGGTATGTTGTTTCGGTATTATTAAAGCTATAAGATACTGTCGTGGTAAGATGCTTCTTTTCTTCCAGCCAAAGGATGTATGGCCTTTCTCGGGTAACAGCATGCATTGTGCCATTTGCAGTTCTTTTTAACCATGCCAATGCTTCAGTATTTAATGTTTGGATATCCACAAAAGGACGGTTATACAAAAAGTTTTGCTTAACGTATTTAACAACATTTTCTACTTTTCCTTTACTCTGAGGGTCAGATTTCCGGCAGAAGTACAGCTTAAATGGCATCTCCCTGCAGTACGCTTTAAACTGTTGGGTAAGTACCAGGTCTCCTTTGTTTTCATCTGTTAGAAACACCTTATCCTGGTCGTAAACGATCTCCCGGGGAATGCCTTCATAATACTCAAAAGCTTTTTGATGAGCATTAATAGCAAGTGCAGCGGTAAAAGGGACAGGAGAAAAATAAACATACTTGTACCGTGACCTGGAAAGAACTATGGTAAAGAAGTAGACAACAACCCGTTTACCATCGCTGCTTCGCATATTATACTGGCCAAAATCAACCTGAGCCTGTTCTCCAAAAGGAAGTTCATGGACAATATTAAAATCCCTGTTTTGACCAGCTTTAGGAATATTAAATTTTTGGCGGACACGCATAACAAAATTATACACAGTCTTTGCAGAGACTTCAGGGAAACTGTCATAGTGCTCTTTAAGCCAGTCGTGCATCTGAGCAGCTGATGTATCTGGATATTGTTCCAGTTTAACCTTTACAAACCCCTCATAAGGGTCCAGTTCCCTTGCACGATTGGCTATGGATTGGTGGTATTCCAGGAATTCATCTTCGGTCATTAGAAGGTACTTCCTTACAGTACGGCGGTTTAAAACAAGAAAGTTGGCTATCTTGGCAACTTTCCACCCATTTCTTGACATTTGTTGGATCTGATGGTACATCATTAACTTGTTTAATAGTTCTTTCATAATTCCGGGAATAATAGGTTTCCCGGTAAAGTTGAGTTTTTTGCCTTTCCGAACGCGTTCGGAAAGGCAAAAAACTGTGTACCGTTGTTGCCAAAAAGTGTGTATTCTTAATTACGAAAAAGTGTGCAGATTTATTTACCGATTAGAGCTCCACTAATTAATAATTACATTCGGTTGTTTAGTTTTTGTGATAGCATCACCAACCATTGCATTTAATAAACATACCTGCCAATTTTGGATGTACTGCACCATTATCAAATGTCCATTTGCCTGCAGAAGTAATGGCAAAGCATAAGATTATTTTTAAAAAGTAACAATAAACTTTAAAGAACTGGAAATGATGTTTTTTGTAATGAATATGTTATCGTCATTGAAGTCCAATTCTTTGGAGGAAGTAATTAGTTGATCATTGATAAATAATGATTGACCTTCTAAAGTTTTAATATGCTGTCTTAATTGGCGGGTAAATAATAGATCGTTGTTATATCCTAAATGGACATTTCTAGTTAATTGAAGAGTTAAACCCGTTCCACCTTCAATATTTTTATTAAAGACAAATTCACTTTGGTTTTGATTAAAATCTGCCAAATTTATATTAGCTGATAATCCTATATGTCTAATTAATTCTATAAGCTGGTTCTTCATAGCATATCTTGAGCTGGTTTTTCGGATTTGTCTTATGGAGGCCAAATCTCTTCTTAAATGATTTAATGAATCATTTAAGGTAGTGTTTTTGTCTTTCATATCGCTTAATTCACTAATCTTTCTTTGAATGTTCAGAATTCTCTTTTCATCAAAAGAAAAATCTTTCTGATATTCTTCTCCTCTTTCTTTGCTGGTTTTGCGGACTTGTCTTATAGATGTCAATTCTCTTCTCAAATGATTTATTGAATCATTAATAAAATTTATGTGATTATCTTTCATATCGTGTAATTCACCAATCTTTCTCTTAATGTTCGGAATTCTTTTTTCTGCAAAAGAAAATTCTTTCTGATAGGCTTCTTTTTTTTCTTTGGCTAAATGTTTGGAATTGATGAGTTCAGCATTATTCATGAAAGGATAGATCAGTATTGAAGAAGAAATAACATATGCATCTCTGGCATTATAATCCAAGTGCAAAATGTAATCATTGGGTGATATGCTAAACGTTTGGAAATTATGCATTTGATCACTAAAAACTTTTCTGTAACCTACACTTATCCCTATATTTATGGTTTTTTTAATTGATGTATTCAATTCATTTGTAAGTTCATCTATTCTTTCAATTAGTAGTTTAACTGTGTCAGTTTGAGCGTCGCTTTTTTTTATTGCAAGGATAAAAAAGGTAACTATAAGTAGAATGGGAAAAAAGTTTTTCATGCTATACTGTTTAAAATTTTATTGTATTAAAATATTTCCTTCAGGCCATTCATTGAATAATCACACAATCAGGCCTCTGTTATTTAAGCATTTGTTTTCGATGATAAATCTGACCTGCATGGATGAGCCGGATCAGATATACCCCTGCCGGCTGTTCCGACAGGTCAATGCTGAAGTGACCTGAACTATGAACCTGCTTCTCCATTATCAATTCTCCTGTTGATGCTGTTACGGACAGCCTGACATTACTGCCTGTTTCAGAATGATTAAGCCTGATATTTACAATACCGCCGGAGGGATTCGGATACACATCAAAATGGACCGGCCGGTCCGGATCCACGCTTACAGTCACAGCATGCCTGATTGTGATTTCTACCCCGGCTGTATCGGATTGCCCGTATGGGTTCGTTACAACAAGGTATATCATGATGGTGGTATCTATGTCAAACAGAGGTGCAGTGAATGTACAAGCAGGTTCATCCGGACCTTCAAGAACGATGCCCTGGGGTGCATGCCAGTTGTAGGACAAACTTCCGGCCTCCGGATTTACAGAGCCCGTACCATCCAGAGTTACCGTTTCTCCTGCCCGCACCGTCTGGCCCGGACCTGCATCTGCCATCGGCGGCTGAGGAATGTTCCGGACCGTTACGGTTACTTCATCACGTGCTGAATCTTCTCCTTCGCCTGTTACTTCCAGTGTGAAAACAAGCAGGGTGTCAGAAGTAACCGCAGGGGCCGTAAAGGTAGGCTTTGCCTCATCTGCGCCTGTCAGTTCGATTCCCACGGGGGCGGTCCACCTGAAGGTAAGCCCGCCACCACCGGGAACAAATGAACCGCTGCCGTCGAGGGTAACAAGTTCTCCTTCGTTAACAGTCTGGCCGGGGCCTGCATCGGCAACCGGGGCCTGCCGCAGGTTTTGCACTGTAATGACCACCGTGTCGGGAGCAGATACCACTCCGCCGCTGGTTACTACCAGGGTGAAAATGAATTCAGTGTCGGAATCCACTTCCGGGGCCGTAAAGGATGGTTTTGCCTCATCTTCCCCGGTCAGGTCAATGCTTTCAGGGGATGTCCAGCGGTAGGCAATGTCACCTCCGCCCGGTGCAGAAGAACCGCTTCCATCCAGAATCACAAGTTCCCGTTCCTCCACAGTCTGTCCGTGCCCTGCATCGGCTACGGGTACATCACCCGCATCGCGGATGGTTACAACTACTTCATCCGGGGCTGAATCCTCATTTCCTTCACTTACAACCAGGGTGAATGCATATGCCCTGTCATAATCTGCACGGGGTGCAGTAAACGTGGGTTGTGCTTCACCGGTTCCGGTTAATTCAATGCCTTCGGGAGCTGTCCACTGATAGCTTAAAGAAGTGTTTCCTGGACCATATGACCGGGTACCGTTCAATGTGACCACCGAACCTTCAGCGGCACCAAAGTCATTTCCGGCGTCAGCCACCAGGGCAACTTTACCTATCAGGGTTACGGGGTGTGATTCAATTGTCAATCCGTAAACGGTTGTATTTGTAACCTGGCAATGCCAGTCCCCGTTGTTGCCGTCAGCAACATTTTCAACAACATATTCAGGAGAACCGGAAACTTCCGAAACGGCTTCCCCGTCCCTGAACCACTGGTACAGGTTGTTTTTGCCCCCGCAATAGACGCTTAAAGTGAAAGGTTTGCCGGGTTGTGCATATTTTGTTTCTGCCTTTCCTGTTTTCGCCTGCTCCTTGTATGTGAGCCCCAGGTATCCGCGTGCGAATTCAATATCCATATTGGGCTCGATATCCTCGAAAGTAAACCGGTTACCGTCCATGGCAATGATTGCTAAATTTGCTGTATATGTCATTGCAGGAAAGGCATCAAAACCATTGTTGGCCAGGCTGATCTCCCTGAGCCGCGGAATTTTGTTTATGCCCGGGGGGACGGCGCCTTGAAACAGGTTGTTGTCAAGTTTCAGATACATTAATTCAGTAAGATTTTCAAGTTCATCAGGCAGAGATCCTGAAAACCGGTTGCCCGACAGGTCCAGTTCCACAAGGTTTTTCAGTTCTCCCGTTCCGGGTGGCACCGTTCCCGTGAAATGATTGTTTTCCAGCTCCAGGTACTGAAGGCGGGTGAGTGAACTTACCCCAGCCATTATGGTTCCAGTAAAACTGTTTCCCGAGAGGTTTAATTTTTCGAGGTTTACCAGGGAACTGATGTCAGCCGGTATATCTCCACTGAGCAGGTTATCGGCCAGCAGGAGCAATTCCAGGTTCAACAGCTTTCCCGGAAGACCTGAAAGATGGCCTGTTATCTGGTTGTCAGTGAGGTCCAGTACCCTGAGCTCCTTCAGATTATACAGGGATTGCAGTATTTCACCTTCCAGGGCATTGTAGCTTAAATTCAGGTTCCGGAGGGCACTTAACACGCCCAGTTCTTCCGGTAACGCATTTATCAATCCAAACCTTTCATGCCAACTTCCCGGCAGGTTTAAAGCTGTCACCCGTTTGTCTTCCACCGTCACACCATACCAGGTATGCAGGGGGCCTTTCAGCCAGTTGTCGTTTTGCAGCCAGAATGGCCCGCCGCACTGGTTGTAGAGCATTACAAGTGCAAGCGAATCGCTGAGAAAGGAATCACCGGAGTTCAGAAGTATTGCGGATACAGGGTCTGATTCGCCTTCCCCGTATAGGGCGACAAGGTTAAATATGTAATAGGGTTCCTGTCCGGTGAAGTTATGGTTATAACTGGTGCCGGTAATCAGTGAGCTGTTTAAAGGTTCGTCATTTCCTTCCTCATAGATGTTGTACCCCTCCAGTGAATAATTGCCGGTTGAAGGCGCTTCCCATGTAAATTCAATTTCACCGTTTCCCTTGGTGGCTTCAAAACGTGCAGGCACTGGAAGGGGGTTGATCTTGTTGAATTTGAAAGTGATTTCATCTCCGGCCCAGGAAACTTCTGAAATATGGATCCAGCCGGGCTCGCCGTTGCTGAATACACCTTTTGGATTGGTTTCATTGTTAAAATCAGATCGGGAGTTATTGGCAGAAAAAGCAGCGAGATGGATTTTTCCAGTATCAAATTCACTACCATCCGGCCGGAATACAAACACCTCATCGGGGGGTCCACCGCTGTTGCCATGCAAAACATCCGGATTGATCCGGTAAATAATCAGCCCTTCTTCGTAGTCCCATGGCAGGGAGTTTTCCGGCAGCCCTTCCTTTCTGCGGTACTCCAGCATGAAATACTCCCCTGACCCTACAGGTGAAGGAATTTTATAGCAGGCAAACGGATTTAGGGAAACCGGTTCAAGGGTATAGGTTCCCGGGGCGGTGATTTCAGGAATGTCATCGAACCACTTTCCATATCTCCATTTCATGTAGGTTGTGGTATGCTGGGTGTTGTCAGATCCCATAATATCCCAGGAGCCCACAGGCTGAAAATCCCTGTTTGTATACCGGTACAGGTCGGGTGCTCCCAGGGAATGGAAGAATTCATGGCAAAGAAGGCCGGTGGTAAGCCTGCCTGTAAAATTTTTATTGATCCTGCCAGCCCTTTTGTTTCCAACCATAAAATTGTTCAGGGAGAAAGCCTGGGGCCATAACACATTGCCCCAGCTGTCGATGTCGCCCTGGATGATAAACAGGATGTTGTCGATGACACCATCGTCATTCATGTCAAAATTGATTCCGCTTGATACGATCTCGTCATTAAAAAATTCAAGGGCTTGCTTCAGCAAGACCTGATCGCGTTGCATTCCTTCAGCACCCTGATACCCTTCAGGGTTTTCAGTTTCATGGTATGGCAGGTAATAATTCCGGGGATGGGAATCCCTGTATTCAAAAAGCCTGTCCTTTTCCGGCTCAGGAAAGATATGGGAATACACATCCAGCTGGTTGTTGCTTACTTCCCTGAAATAATACCTGAGCGACAGGTCATTTACCGAATTCAGCAGGGTATAAAGGTAGTCGGCCGATAAGGTGGTTGCGTCCTGGTCTGCAAACCGGATGGCAATGACGATGTTGTTGAATTCTCCGGTCGTGGGGTTGGCAGCAACGGCACTGGCTGATTTTAATGCGTTTCGCCGGGTTGCCTCCATTTCAGAAGGCAACACATCGTAACCGGGTTCCAGGGGCGTTCCGGCTGGATCAATCTTTCCGGCGATATATGAAGTTGGAACCAGTTGGTTATCTTCTATCTCAGCATAAACATAAAAACCTGTAACCGGATCCTGAACGATTGTATAATTGTTTTCATCGTGCACCCTCCGGTGAAATTCATCACCTGTCACAAAACAGTGTATGATGGTTCCGTCGGGCTGCGTTAACTCTAGGGGTACATTTTTCAGGTATGCAGCAAATGCACTGTTAATCAAAAGTGTTAAAAGTATGAGGAGGATCTGTTTTTTCATGACTGGGGTTATTTATTACGTCAAGAGTTCGTAGTTTTTATTTATGTTTTGTCCTCTTTTCTGACAATACTATTTCATGACCGGAACTTGCTGATTTGATTCCATTCTGATTAAATTCTGTGATGTGTACTGATTCATTCAGCATGATGGAGCCGGAGTATTTGGCAACGCTGCCAAAAGCAGAAACCAGAACTGTATAGTTCGATGAAGTTGGTCTTGTCAGGTCACCTTCCCACACATAGTGGTGAATATAAACACTATAATTGCCGGAAGGCGCAGAATTTTTTGGCCAGTAAATATTTTCAGGACCGAAGCCATCAACATCATCATAATCCAACATCCCTCCGGAAGATGAGCCTGGTTCGTCCCACCAGATTGTATTTCCATTGGGGTCTGTAACGTATAAATCAAGATCTGCACCATTATCCCAGGTTAAGGTTATTTGAATATCTCCATATCCGGTGTAGAGCGCTGCTTCTGCAACTCTTATATTTTCTTCATTTTCATCCATATGTGTAAGGCTCAATTCTAAAATTGAAGTTGCGGATGAAGCAAGGTCTAATGCACATGATACCCCTGCACCTTGCAAACATCCAATAACTGCCGTTATTGTTCCGACAGTTGTTGCACTTAAGCCCATGATTTCAGAATCTTTCGGAAATGTTTCTGTTAATATGCCAACAATTGTAGCGCCGCAGCCGACGATCGCCAGGGGTAAAGTTATACCTGAAGTTGCTAGTCCTGCAGCGATACTTATTCCACAAGATGCTACGCCGGCTACTTTTCCCAGGAATTTCATATCCTCTCTCCAATCTTCGGCAGATTCAGCGCTTTTTAAGGATAATAAACTCAGATCTGTTCCGGTATCTATATTACGCACGATTTCAATATTTCCATTTGGTAAGATGATGGAGATATCAAATGTATTCCCATTATAGTTTCCAAAAAGAAAGATGTAGTCCTCTATAACAACCTTTTCAGGAAGTCCGTTCTCGTTTAAAAAAATAGGATACCCTACGTTATTTTGTTCAGGTTTGAAGAATATTTCTTTTATCTGTGAGTTTTCCATTTTAACAAACATATACTCACCAGATTTTCCAACAATCCAGTAATCCCATTCTGTTTCCATACTGACATCATAAATATTAATGTCGTCAGGCTCCGGTTGAACTTGATCCTTTTCAAGTAAAATGCAACTCTGAGTGAATGAAGCTAATACAACTCCGGTAATCATCAGTAATGTGAATGATTTTTTCATAGTCGTGGGTTATATGGATTTATAATTAAACTTTTATAAATATCAAATCCAACATTCTGCCAGTGCTGAAACTTATACTTCATCTGATTGAATGATTTTCTCTCTTTTCAGTCCAAAGGCCATATTAATTCCTAGAGCAATGTTGATATGCCGGGCTTCCTGGATTTTTATTATATGGTTTAAATTATCGGTTACTGCATAAAGGTCCATTCCAGGGAAGAACCGGAAGCGGATACCACCTCCGAAAGTATTAAATGTATGTGCTTTTGTATAGCTCACCGTTGTGGAAAGCATTCTGAAAACATAACCATTTAAAGAAAGGGTTGAGGAAGTGTAGGTTTCATATTCATGAAAGATATTTCGTATCACAAGTCCGGTATTCCATTTTGACGAGAAGTTATAGCTCCCTGCAAGATAAAGTTTGATGGGAATGTCCATTTTGAATGATTGATCCTGTGCTATTTTATATACCGTATCCTGAAGGGCAAACTGATAGCCATTTCTCTTCCACTTAGTATGGCCGACATCAATAAGACTGGCCGATAATGACCATTTTTGATTTATATCATAATTTAACCCCACATCGAATGCAAATCCTGGATTCTCAAATAATTTTGAAAATTTAAACTTCCAGTCCTCGGGCAGAACAGGTTCATTTGAATCAAATTCTCCATTGGAGTTAATGGCTGAACGATTTACAGGGACAGGGAGTCCGATCATTGCTTCTCCTGAATAATATTCTTTGTTTGCATAATAGTTTCCGTATCCATCGGCCACAATATCGTTAGTTAACCGGACATCCAGATCATTTGATTGTAGTCCGATGATCCCACCGGTAAGCTTGGGAGAGAACCCTAATGAAATGGATTTATTTATCCGGTGAGAAAAAGTAACTGCCAATTGAGAGAAGGTGTTAAGCCGGACATTCATCCTTTTTATTTCAAGAGGCAACTTTTCTTGAATCTGATCATAATTGGTTAACAGATATATCATTTCTGAAGGTGCAACCAGGCTGAAGGAATTACGCTGACTTAGGGAGAATGAAATGAAGCCCTTGTCTTTGAGTTTAAACCCTATGTCGAGGAAGTTAATCCTGGTTTCAGCAGTACTCAGATTTTGGTCACCTATTCTGTTTAAAAACTCCTCAGTATTGGATTTAGGGTTTCCCAGCAAATCAATAAAATCATTTAACTGGTTCATGTTAAAACCGGAGTTATAAGCATCAGTTTGAAGATGGGAAACAAGAGGCAGGTTAAAATAGACTTTTACTTCCGGAACGAATGCCGGATTGGAATATATCCTTTGCGGCAGGTTATCCATAAAGTATAACGAGTTTTGGGAATAAGATTTTAAGCAGATAAATCCTCCAATCATAAAGGCAAAGATTTGTACCAATTTTTTCATGCGCGTAATTTTTATCCTGTTTGTAAGGTTTTTCGGCTATGCTCTGGTTACAACAGGTTGTTTTTTGAGCATAGGGTTACCATGTATGTTACTGCCTGTAACATGACCATAACTATTACACCTGATTATTAGGGTTAATAATAATACCGGACTTTTTACTCTTGTATGTACTAAAGCAAATTTAAGGAGGTATGGCATTAAATAAAATACCCACTACTGGGTATTTTTAATCATTCTAAATAAGTTTAGAAAATATTCTATACCAGGTCGAAAGCCTGTGCAAAACAAGTAAAATCGTAACTGGTTTTGAATCCCATTTTCCTTTTAATGTTTTTCCTGTGAGTGGCTACCGTCTCTTTCGATAAGAACAACTGATTCGAAATTTCTTCGCTGCTGCAACCGTTTGCCACCAGTTTTAATACTTCAATTTCCCTTTTGGTCAGGGTTTTCATTTTTATGGAATTCAGTCGCAGAAAATTGTTTTCATCCAGCAGGCGCTGGACTT
>JAEYNZ010000054.1 GCA_023412195.1 Bacteroidota bacterium | reverse complement strand
TTCTTCTGGAAGTAAAGCTTTTAACAACTCGTTGTAATGTTCATTCTTTGAATCCATGCTGATATAAGTTTTTTATGCAAAGATTCATCTTTTTTATTTTATCTCCACCTACTTTTTAAAGTGATCCACTATTCCAGTTCAATTTTAAACACTACTGCCATATTATCAACAGGAGTATCAGGCATTTCTATCTTTAGTCCTTCAGTTAGCACCTCGTATTTTACTTTTAGGTCTGATCCCAACAGGGAAATGTTTTTTAAACCTCTGGCTTCTGGCCATAAACTGCCTGAAAAGGATTTAAGCAGAATATTACTTTTTTTATCAGGACTTCCCAGGAGAGTTGCATACACAATATTACCTTTTGTGGTATATCGGATGTCTTTGGAAGAATATTTGATCTTCAGGAATTCCTGATGATTGCAGAAATGTCCTTCAGGTTCTTTGACAGGACCTTCACCATAAGTGTACCAGGGACGTGTTTCATAAACCGACTCTCCGTATTTTTCAAGCCACTCCCCTATCGTCAGCAAAACCTGCCTTTGGTTGCCAGGTATTGTACCATCGGCCATGGGCGAAACATTAAGAAGCAGTATTCCATTTTTACTTACTATATCAATTAATACGTGCAGCACATCTTCAGCAGGTTTAATCCGGAGATTTTCTGTATAGCACCAGCTCCCTGTGCTTACTGTTTCATCAGTCATCCATACTTTTTCATCCAGCCTGTTCTTCCTCGACTTTTCCAGATCATCTACACTGACCTCTAAGGGCAGGTCATCCTGTTTACGCACTATAACAACCTCCTTATTCAGTTTATCTGCCTCATTCAGATAATATGCACAGTACTTCTGACGGTATGATTCAGGAATTTCATCCAGCCAGGAATCAAACCACATGATATCGGGCTGATATTTGTCGATGACCTCTTTTAACTTTCCAAACCAAACTTCCTCCAGCCATTTATCTTCAGGAATATTTCCATAGAGATAATTCAGTTCGGGGTCATCCATAGCCGGTGGCATACCTTCAAACAAAGGATAATGGCTGTTACCAAATCCCCAATAAACGTTTTCACTGCTCTTCACAATTTCTTCCTGTTCTTTACCTTTGTAGCGCTGCAGGTTCCGTGCATGATGAAAGGTTGTAATAAATTTCATCCCTTCTCCCCTGATAGCTTCCACAAGTTCACCAGTTATATCTTTTTGAGGCCCTTTTGATCCCACGTTCCAGGGAGTTATTTCACTTGCCCACATTGAAAAACCATCATGATGTTCAGCTACAGGTCCTGCAAACCGGGCTCCGGCCTTCCGAAAGAGGCTTGCCCACTCCCTGGCATCAAAATTTTCAGCCTTAAACATAGGTACAAAATCATGATAACCGAATTCAGCAGGTGTACCATATTTCCCAACGTGATGCCGGTACTCATTACTTCCTTCAAAATGCATGTTACGCGGGTACCATTCATTGCCAAAGGCAGGCACTGAATATACTCCCCAGTGAAAATAAATTCCAAGTTTGGCATCCTGAAACCATTCGGGCTGTTCATTATGACTGGCAAGTGATTCCCACGTTTCTTCATAACGGGAAGGCTTTTCTTCTGTTGCCTTTTTTCCTGCATTGGTGCATCCAGCAACTACCAGAAGCAGCAATAAAATTTTTAAACCGGTTTTCATAATCTTTATTTAATGGTTTCGTAATATCCGTTTTAGCTCATATCTCTGATGAATATGACCATTTTTTACTTCAACATTTAACCCGGACTCTTGTAGTCCCTTCAACTTCTTCCTTGGCAGGAAAAACTATATAGCCCCCTCCACTGCCTGAGGTAATTGCGCCTGAGTATTTGGGAAAATAATGAGTCTCCATTTCTTCCATCACCCAATCAGGAATTGTACAAGGTAACATTTCCCGCCAGACAAGAAAAGTTTCCTTCATGGCTTCACCCAGTTGCTGAACATCTTTCTTCAAAATAGCCTCAAAACAACTAACTCCTGAATCCCCCAATCTCTTTATTAATCGTGAATCCAGGTTTTTAATCAACAGAGGATTATAACCAGCCGGGCGTGGTTGCATGGGAACAATATGCAGTACATTTGAAAGCCATTCGCAGGTATCGCGATCTGCTATAGTTTCGATGTAGGAAGGCCAGTATGAACCATTATAATCAAGCCTTGAAATACCAGGGACCAGCAATCCGATCTGGTCCTGGGAGCCTGAAATATATTCTGAGCCCGGAGGATTTTCTGCTCCAAATAGAAGCCGTGCATTACGAAGTGGATCTCCACCTGGAATCTGGTCCCCCCATAATTCAATAGCTACTTTACGTGAACTGGTTGCCATGCCCGAACGGTCATTAAACTCTGTATCAGGCCAGATTTGTGCAACAACTACCGACCCCGGATGGACCTCCGATACCCAGGGCTGGTCCATCCATCCGCCGGCAAGACAAATCCGATAGGGAAATTTTAAATCGTTCTTGGAGGATGAACTTGAACGAGCCGGCAGGCCTTCTTCAGGAATACGGTCCAATACTACCATTTTCACACCCAGCTGATCACATAGTTTCTTTTTTTCAGGGGTATAGCCATCTGTATTAACAACAAAAACATCAGGCCTGAGCACTTTCATGTCAGGTTCAAAATCAAGCATTCCGGAACCGGAAGCTATATATGCCTTTTCTACGTACTTTACAGCATCTACCATATACTTCCGCTCTTCCTGTGAAAAATATGGTGTTTTACCTTTTAACGATTTAACATTCTCATCCTTCTCAACGAAAACATGCAGTTCTCCAAAACGGGAGGCAGTTTTAAAAAATGCGATATGACCGGCATGCAACAAATCGTAGCAACCGCTGACCATTACTTTTTTACGGCTCATGAATCAAATTCTACATTTTATTCTTCACATGAAAACTTAAATATGAATATCATGACGAAGAAAAAATACATTCTATACTAATAGTGTTTCGTTCCTTCCAGCATCTGTTCCTTAATCCAGTTGTATGTTTTTTTCATCCCGTCCTTTAGCGGATAGGAAGGTGCCCAGTTTAAGTACTCTTTA
Organism: Bacteroidota bacterium; assembly: GCA_023412195.1. Classification (GTDB taxonomy): domain Bacteria; phylum Bacteroidota; class Bacteroidia; order Bacteroidales; family Prolixibacteraceae; genus Mariniphaga. Next base: position 12,716 of record JAEYNZ010000054.1, on the reverse strand, counting down.
ATTAATGTATTATCGCTGTTCCGCCCACGGACTCCTTTTGGAGCACTTAAATCGTAAGATCGTTTCAGTTTAAAACCCGCAATGTTTTCAACTATATCGACAAGCTGGTTTATTGAGACCATTTCATCGCTGCCCAGGTTAATGGGTTCATCAATGTCACTGTACATGATTTTCAATATACCTTCCACACATTCATCGATGTACATAAAGGAACGGGTCTGTTCACCATCTCCCCAGATGACAATTTCATCCTTCCCATACAACTCTGCCTCCAGAACTTTTCTGCATATCGCTGCCGGTGCTTTTTCCCTGCCTCCATCGTAAGTTCCATATGGGCCAAAAACATTATGGAATCGCGCAACTCGGGTCACTATTCCATAATCCTCCATAAAGTGACGGCACATCCTTTCCGAGAACAATTTTTCCCAGCCATATCCGTCTTCTGCCAGAGCCGGATAAGCATCAGCTTCCTTTAATCCCGGATTATTCGTGTCAGTTTGCTTATCTCCGTTGTATACACAGGCCGAAGATGCATAAAAGTACCGTGTAATTCCAACATCGCGGGCAGCCATCAGCATATGCGTATTGATTAGTACACTCAGCATGCAGTCGGCTTTATGATTTTCTATAAATCCCATCCCACCCATATCTGCAGCCAGGTTAAAAACTTCATGAAATCCATTCACTGCCGAATAACAATTCTCTTTTAGATTCAGATCAAGTACCAGATTCTCACAATCATCATGCACCTGGTACCATTCTGTAAGCGGTTTTTTGTCAACTGCCCGGACATGATGACCCATATCAGCTAATTTTCTTGACAGATGGCCTGCAATAAATCCACCAGCACCTGTTACTACGATTCGTTTTTTCATTTGTAATTATATTTTCAGCTCAAAGATGACCCTTCTTTTTCACTTGTACAACAAGCTGAAAACTGGTTTTTAATGCAAAGGTTTCCGCAAAGCTTTGCATGAAGAAAAACATGCCGAAGAACATAAAAAACTCCGAAAAAAGACATTTACAAATTTAGCAAGTACGCCTCTTCATACATAGTAAAATCAAAATATTACATTTGTAATTCATCTCACTAAGAAATGAGAAGGCATCACATATCGTTAAAAGATTTGGCAATTGAACTGGGAGTGTCCATTTCAACAGTTTCCAGGGCGCTTAAAAATCATCCTGATATCAGTCCTGAACTTACCAGAAAAATTCAGGAAGTTGCCCGGCTCAAAAATTATGCTCCCAATCCACTAGCTATGGGACTTCTTAAACAGCAAACCAAAATGATTGGTGTGATCGTCCCTGATATTGTAACCCATTTCTATTCATCCATTATTTCAGGGATCGAATCTGTTGCAAAGGAAAAAGGATATTATATTGTTATTTCTTCATCCAATGAATCTTTTACCAAAGAAGCAGAATCGGTAGAAAACCTCCTCAAAACCCGCGTCGATGGACTGATCGTTTGCCTGAGCCAGGAAACCAGTTATTTCAGCCACTTCCAGCAACTAATCGATGATGATATTCCACTTATATTTTTTGACCGGGTATGCGAACAGTTGCAGGTACCCACAGTTACAGTCGATGGCCGTGAAGCTGTTATCAGCATCATCCGGCACTTTTATGAGAACGGGTGCAGGCGGATTGCCTATATATCGGGGCCAAAGCATCTCAATATTTCAAAGAACAGGAAAGACGGGTATCTTGCAGGTCTGCAGCAATACGGTCTTCCTTATCAGTCGGAACTGTTTGTTGAGTGCAAACTGAATACCGAAGATGCTACTTTAGCTGCCAATAAACTTTTAAATCTTCAAAATAAACCTGACGCTATATTTGGAATTAACGATACCGTCGCATTTGCCGCCATGAAGGAAATAAAAAGGCAGGGTTTTAAAATTCCTGATGACATAGCTCTTGTCGGATTTACGGATGAATTCCACGCCACAGTTGTTGAACCTGCTCTTACGTCAGTCACTCATCCCACATTTCAGATGGGCCAGGAAGCTGCAAAGCTGTTCTTTAAGTGGATCGAAAATGGCGGAACCTACAGACAGAATGTCGTTCTGCCAACTCAGCTTATTATCAGGAAATCATCTCTGAAAAAGGGTGCAGAAATAAAAACATAAATCACAATAACTTTATAACCTGGGCAACCCTTCATGTTTTGCTTTGTTTCAAATTAAAGTAAATTAAGTGAACAAAAGTTACCATCTGCTAAAACAGCAAACTTTACCAGACATCCGCTTTCAGACCACTCGGATTATCAGGAAGGTTATACTGGATCTTTTCAATTCGCTTCCATCACTTCATCTTCAACGGGATGATCAATAAAATTGCCTGATAATTTCAGGCCCTGAGATAATTTCTATACCGTGCAAATTGCTGTCTGATTACCGAACATTTTCTTTCTCCGAAATGTTGCATTTTAGGCTGCGATTAATCAGCAGGTAAGAGAAAATCCAACAAGATATTCGTAGCGCAATATTTAACGCATACAGAAATGGATAACCCAAAATACACACAGGACAGAACCAAAACAGGATTTCGTGTACCTGAACCAGGAATACCTCCCCTGGAAAGCAGAAAAAATCAGGTAAAGCGGATCTTTAAGCGCATTAATGAAGACAATGTATCCATTATCTCAGCCGGAATTGCCTTTTTCTTTTTCCTTGCATTATTTCCTGGCATTGCGGCTGTTGTTTCTATATATGGATTGGTGGTTGATGTTTCTCAGGCTGAACAGCATCTGAATGAAGCTGCCAATGTATTGCCTTCTGAAGCGTATGGCCTTGTATCCAATATTCTCCTGCAAACAGCTGGACAATCATCAGGTACTCTTGGATGGAGCCTTGTAATAAGTATTTTACTTAGTTTATGGAGTGCAAGCAAAGGAACCAGTGCCATGTTCGACGGAGTAAATATTGCTTATCATGAAAAAGATGAACGAGGCTTTATTATAAAAAAAGCAATTATCCTGTTATTTACTTTAGGCATTATTGTGGCCGGTCTCCTTAGCATAGCATTTGTTATGGCTTTTCCGGCATTTATCGACAGCCTGGGCCTTCCTCCGGTTCTGAAGACTGTCCTTGGCCTCCTCAGATGGGTAATACTGGCGGGAATCGTTTATTTCGTCCTTGAAATGATTTATAAAGTTGCACCCAACAGGGGCAGCGATTTCAGGTGGCTGAACCCAGGTGCCATTGCAGCCACTGTTTTATGGATCGGCGGCTCCCTGCTTTTCACCCTGTATGTCGATAATTTCGGGGATTATAACGCAACCTACGGCAGTATCGCAGCCGTTATTATTTTGCTGCTTTGGTTTTACCTAACAGGTTTCATCATTATGCTTGGTGCAGTAATCAATGCCGAAACACTCCCCGACAGGCATGTTACTTCAATGGTCGGAACGGGAGAACGCTTGGGTCTCAGTGGTTCAAATTACTCCCGGCATTATGCAGGCATGAATAAGAAAAACCACCTGAATGGTCACTGAAATCAGCAGCCAGGGCAGGCTTCCAACTTAGGCATGCCTGACTGGACTTCACTGTATTCAAACATGTAGCTGAATCCTTGTTTACCTGCAGGCACAGACACAAATTCACTCACTACTCGTAACTCTTAATTATTTTCACAACCAATTATTTTCTTTTGCGTGCTGCAAGGCATCTTCTGAATTCTCTGTTATAACGAAAGGAACATCCATCTGCTCTGACCATTGCTCCAGTTGCTTCTTCCTTTTTTCAGAATCAACATGTCTGATATAAATTGCCTTTATTCGGCCGGGGAATTCTTCACAAATATCCCTGTAAATCTCCGGGTCCTTCTGACCACTGTCCCCGATCAGTATGAATTGAAGGTGGTTAAAAATTTTCAAAATGTGATCAATATATTCCTTTTTATATAGACTTGTATCCTGCTTAAGCCACTGGTCAGGGCGCAGACCCAGATCGCGCAGAAAAAAAGGCGCCGGAGGGATTTTATGATGAGAACAGAAACTTTCCAGCAAATCATAAAGATTCCAGGAACATCCAGATACAAAAAACAACGGATTTTTACCATCCTGGTGCAGCATTGTGTAAAGCTCTTTCACACCTTCAAATGGCACCCTGTTTTCAGCATTCTGTGTAAGCATGATCTGTAGCTTGCGGATTGGGTTCACAGCTGCCGATTTAACAATGGTATCATCCACATCGGAAATTATACCGTACCTGTCGCGGCTGTTACTGATAAAAACTTTCCCTTCGGCTTCATTCTCATGTTTTATATCAAAAGGGATGTTTGTGATTTTCAGCTTAACTGTATGCCATCCATCATGAAGTTGCCAGTCGGCCGGGCCTTCAAACTCCAGATTAAAATACCCATCATCATTTGTCACTGAACTTGCTTTGATCCCCTGAATTTCACCTTCGATCTCTGCTCCCGGAATCTCATCACTTTCGAATCGCTTCCATATCTTTCTTAAGTTGTACCAAAATGTATTGGGATGCTTATCATCGGTGTGAATGATATCTTCAATTTCAAGAACACGGCCCTTTAACCAGACTTTATTTCCTGTACCATAACCCCGGTATGGGAAGATGATAACACGATCGAACAGGCCCAGCACTTTTTTAATTCTCAACTTCACGCTGTCAAAATGGTTCTCTGCCTTATGTATTCTTTTTCGGATTTTCGACATGAAAAATTAACATGGTACCAAGATAAAATGTTTGCAGAAGATGGGCATGAATGTTATGACACTATAAGGCACAACCAACATTAACTACCTGAATCAGAAAGACAAAATGTTTACATGAGATTGAATGACACATTTTCTGAACATAACCGACCCTAATTCCGCAGAACAAGATGAACTTCTAAACGATCACATAATCCTCCTTGGATTTCTTTACATCCTGTCCTATGAAACATTCAAACCACTAAACTTCCGTCCTCCTCTACCCTCTTCTCTTCGGCCACCTCCCAGATATCGCTTTCAACTATCCAGTCATGCGATGCAGCATGACGCGCTGCTTCAACCGTATCTTTAACCAGCATCATCTCCACGCCCAGTTTTTTAATCTCTTCAGCAATTTTTATAACTTTATTGTGATTAACAGGATGTACATCCCGGATGTACACCATTTTTACCCTCCCAGGGAAATCTTTTATCACCTGGTGATAGATTTCAGCATCATGCTGACCTGAATCGCCAATCAGGATAAAGGGGATGTTGCTGATAATCTTAAAAATTCTTTCCACTTGTGTGCGTTTATGTTCAGTATGGCTTCCCGAAAAAAAGTATTCGCGCGAAAGTCCTATATCCCTCAACATTAGTGGGCCCTGGGGTATTTTATGTATCTGCATGAACTCCATAAGAAAATCATACAGGTTCCAGGGTGAACTCGAAACATAAAAAAAAGGATTGTCGACCTTGCCGGCAGACCCTTTTGCCAATGCCTGATAGAATGCCGACACACCTGGAAAAGGAACTCTTGTATGGGCATTCCCGAAAAAGGTTGTTTTAATCATTTCCCACATTCGTGTAGCTCCTGTAGGAACAATGGTATCATCAATATCAGATATAATTCCAAACTCCACGTTTTTTGATGCAATAAATATACGGTTGCTGGCGGTAACTCTTTCTGCACTGACTGCAACCCTATTGATGAGTTCAAGTTTTATTTCCTGCCACGGTACTGAAACCTCTTCAGGTTCCTCAGGATTAAACCTGAATTCAAAATACCCGTCGCCATCTGTTGTTACCAGTTCTGTAACATTCCCTAAAGTGGCTTTAACCTGTACGTATGGAATCTCCCATGTCATAAACCGCTTGTACATCCGGCTGAAATTTTTCCAGCGGCTGTCTTCCAGTGTTGAAAGCCCTACACCTCTGTCACGCAGCACCCTCCCCAGGAAGAATATTTCATCTTTATTGCCAAAACCCTGGTAAGGCATGATCATAACCGTACGTATCAACCTGAGCTTCTTTCCAACTCTTAACCTGAAAAGTGAAAACTTCACCTTTATGTTGTAGGCTACAGCCAGAAGATATTTTTTTAATGATAACATTCAAAATTAATTAACATTTAACCTCATCAATATAACAATTCTTTACTCTATTAGTATTAGCTGCAAGAGAAAAGCCATAAGCTGTAAGTGGAAAGTCACAGGTAAAAGATTTTGCACAGAAACGTCCTTCAGATCACAATAATCCGCACAGCATGAACTAACAGGCATCCGGTAACATGCAACAAGCAAATCAGCAACTCTTCTGTCTTCTCAAGCTGCTAACATCCCGCAGCCCTCCTCCCGCATAGCATACCCGCCTGCCTGTCCGGATAGCATGCTCTTAACCCGCAGCCAGAAACCCGCTACTTTGAACAAAATTAATTATGCATTCATCCTATTTCGTGTAATTCGTTTAATTTCGCGTTATTCGTATATTCGTGCAATTCGTAAAAATTCGTGCAATTCGTATATAATGACTTTTGAAGCCTGGATTGTAATTGCTGTTCTCGTATTCCTGATGGTGGCTTTTTTTCTGGATGCCATGCGCCCGGGATTAATCCTGCTCAGTGCTGCCGTTATCTTTATGGCCACCGGGATCATCACCGACAAGGAACTGATCGCCGGATTCTCCAATGATGGTCTGATCACCATTGCCGTACTTTTCCTCGTTAATGAAGGCATCAAACAATCGGGCCTGATGGCCAGGCTCGCCAAGGCTTACCTTCCCCGAAAACAAAACCGCATGACTTTCATGATTCCGCGTGTTATGGTGCCTGTGGCTTTCTTTTCAGCTTTCCTCAACAACCTGCCCATCGTTGTCAACTTCTCTCCCATCCTGATACGCTGGGCCGATGCCATGAAAATATCCTGGAAAAAATTCCTTATACCTCTTTCCTATGCTGCAATCCTGGGCGGGATGTGCACCCTGATCGGCACTTCTTCGAACCTGGTGGTTCATGGGCTCATGCTCGAAAGCGGCAATGGAGGGTTACACCTGTTTGAACTGGGAAAAATCGGGCTGGTGATTTCAGTAGTAGGCTTCATCTACATGTCGGTTTTCGGCAACTGGCTGTTGCCTGGTCAAAAAATCAGGTTCACCCGTGGCCCCTCCGATGTAAAGGATTATTATTACAACCTTCAGCTTAGCGAAAGCAGCAGGTTCTCAGGACAGAAAATTATCAACCGCCGTATTGAAGGGCTTAACGGACTTGAAGTCTATTCTGTGACACGTAACAACCGGATTCACTACCCCCGTCATGAGAGCATTGTTCTGCAGCCCGGTGACGATATTCTTGTAACCGGCGACTCAGGAAGGCTTAATTACATACTGAACCAACGAGAAGTCAGGTTAAAAGGCATAGAATACCTGGGACAAACCAAGCCCGAAAACCTGAAGCAATATGAGGTGGTCCTTTCACCCCGCTTTCCATGGCTTGGGCAGACTGTTACGCAGTTCAGTTTTTTCGATCAGTTTAACGCTGTAGTACTGGCTATCCATCGCAACGGCGAGCGGATTACCGACAACCTGACAAACCTGAAGCTGAAGGTGGGAGACAATGTAGTGCTGCTGGCCACCGATGAATTTCGGAATACATGGGAAGATTCACAGATGTTTTATCTTCTAAACTACATCAGCACCTTCCAGCGCGACAAGGGAACCCGTGTCAAATGGATTGCCCTGATCATCCTGCTGGCAATGGTGGCTGCCATTATTATTAACGAACTGGTGTCGTATGGCTATGGCATGCGCCTCAATATTTTCATCTATGTATCCTTTGCAGCCCTGCTGCTGGTCTGGCTCCGCATCCTGCCCGACCAGAATTACACCAAGTCGGTTAGCTGGGATATGATTATTGCCATTGCTTCTGCCTTTGCCATAGGCAAGGCCATGCAAAATTCAGGATTGGCAAATATTCTTGCTGAAGATGCAATCAATATAGTTCGTTCTGTCGGACCAGCTGGTGTTTTGGCTGTCATATGGATCATCACCTCGGTTTTAGCGGAGATTGTCACCAACAATGCAGCTGTGGCACTTGTCTTTCCCATTGCAGCCATGGCGGCCGAATTGTTGGGGGTTGACTCAAGGCCGTTCTTTGTTGCTGTTGCCATTGCAGGGGCTTCCAGTTTCATGACTGCCCGTGGGTACCGGGCAAACCTGGTTACCAAAGCGGTGGGTAAATACTCCGGCCGTGATTTCCTCCGAATCGGAGCACCCATGCAGGTCATTGCATTTATATTAAGTGTTTTGCTGATACCCTACTTCTGGAATTTTTGATGTTATTATTTAACGGATTTGAGCGGATTACGCGGTAGCAGATTACGCGGTAGCGCATTGTAACAGAAGCAGATTGTAACGGAAGCGGGGATATGTAACGAATGAGAAAGATTTAAATTGAACAAAAGAATTAAACCACATAAAAATGAAATAAAATTAGTAACTTTATTTTTTAGTTAGTGATTGGATTGATCCGCAAATGTTTTGACTCTTTATGTGAATGAACCGAGCCAGAAATTCTGACTTAAAAAATACAAAACTGAGCATCCTTCAATTTGAACAGGAAACCTATAATATTATAGGTGCATGTATGGAAGTGCACAGAGAACCAGGATGCGGTTTTATTGAATCTGTTTATGAGGAAGCTTTAGAAAGAGAATTTATTAAACGAAAAATACCATAAAAAAATGGAATATAAAACTACCTTACTTAACAAAATCACCACTAACAAAGAAGTAGTGGGCATAATTGGTCTTGGCTATGTGGGACTTCCACTCGCAGTCAACTTTGCCGAAGCAGGCGTTAAAACCCTGGGATTCGACAAAAATTCTGATAAGGTCGACAAGATCAACCATGGCAAAAATTATATCGAGGACATCCGCGATGCCAAACTCAAGGAAGTAGTCGACAATGTGGCATTAAGCGCCACCACCGACTTTTCCCGTATGGGTGAATGCGATGCACTGCTCATTTGTGTCCCCACTCCCCTCGACCGTTTTAAAAAACCTGACATGAGTTACATCGAAGCGGCATGCCGCGACATCGGACGCTACATGAAACCGGGCACTTTTATCAGTCTCGAAAGCACTACTTATCCCACCACCACCGAGGATTTCATGCTCCCCATCATTGAGGAAGCTTCTAAAGAAAATAAACTTATAAAAACAAATCAGGAAACAGGAGAACAGGATAACTTCATTCCCCTGGAACAACATGAACAACATGAACCTCCTTTTCAAACCTCATCAAATTATCACGAACAATCTTCAACCATCCATCCTAAACTACATGAACAAAATGAACAACATGTTCCACATGAACCCTTAAACAATCAAACATTAGGACAGTCAAACCTGTCTGGTGGATTCAAACATGGCGTCGATTTTTGGCTGGCATTCAGTCCTGAGCGTGTCGATCCCGGCAATAAACAGTTTCACACCCGCAATACGCCTAAGGTACTCGGAGCACTCACACCCGATGGCCTGGAGATTGGCATAGCCCTCTACAAACGCGCCATCGATCATATCTATCCTGTAAGTTCACCCCGTGTAGCCGAAATGGTTAAGATCCTGGAGAACACTTACAGGCTGGTAAACATCAGTCTGATCAACGAGCTGGCGCTCCTGGCAGGAAAAATGGATATCAATATCTGGGAAGTGATAGAAGCTGCCAAAACCAAGCCCTTCGGCTTTCAGGCTTTTTATCCGGGACCGGGAATTGGCGGCCATTGCATCCCCCTCGACCCCTTTTACCTAGAGCACATCGCCAAACGCTACAATTTCGACCTCTCCATGATCCATGCAGCCGGGCACATCAACATGCGCATGCCGCACTATTCTTATATTAAAATAGCAACAGCCCTGAACCGGCATAAGAAATCTGTCAACGGAAGCAAGATCCTGTTCCTGGGAGTGGCCTATAAGCCAAACATCAATGACGAAAGAGAATCTCCGGCACTGGAAATTATTGACATAGTCATACATAAAGGTGGAAATGTGAGCTACCACGACCCTTACATTCCTTTCATAAAAACACATGATGGAATAAAACTGGAATCGGTCCCCTATACAAAGGAATCGCTGCGTGAAGCGGATTGTGTTGTCATTACTACAAATCATAAATCCTTTGATGCTGAGTTCATAAAAGAAAATTCAAACATGATTGTAGATTTCAGAAATTTAATAAAAGAGGGAGGCGAGAAAGTTTACAAGCTTTGAGCCCATTTGAGCTGGTGACTACGGTCACCTGCTCAATAAACTGCCACCGCCTCCCCTCTGTATAAAATGCAGGCAGGGCGCAAAGAACCAGAATCAACCTGAGCAATCCGCACAAACCACACATTTATATTCTCTGCAGCTCTGCCTCTGCGGTTAAAAATTCTTCAGTCGCCTGTTCCCTCACCCCTCCAACGCACAATGTACATCCATCCCGCAACCCTCTCCATAACAGAGAGGGGGGAAGACTCCGGCCGCAGGCAAGTCTGCCGTCAAAATAGCAATCCGCGCAAAACCACATCATAACTCTCTGCGCCTCTCCGTCTCAGCGGTTTATCCTCCTCCTAACCACCGAAAGGTGGTTTCTAATCTGTATGGCTGGGAACAGGTGGCAAAGTGCTAAGAGCAAGGAACAAGTTGTACAGTGCAATAATGATGGCTGAATCCAACGGAAATGCAAAAACCTTATTTAAATTTCCAACCTTAGTAACCTGGCATCTAAACCTGATCCCACTGCCTTATTACCTTATTTAATGACGGTGTGCGGATGATGCGGATAAGCTGTGCTTACAAAAGGAGAAGATGGCGTTTTCATCTTTAACCCTTCGAGGTTTACAACCCTCGAAGGTTGCGAATGGGGTTTCTGCCGATGAAGATGGTTCTCCGCGATCGGCATTCTCCATTTAGTTTCTTTGGTGGTTTTTTGTGTTTTGGTGGTTGAATTCTTTTACCACCAAGGCACCTGCCTGCCGGCAGGCAGGCCTGCCTGCCGTAGGTAGGCCAAAAAGAACTTTAAAAAGAAAAGCCCATCTCTGCGTCTCTCCGTCTTTGCGGTTAAATTCCTCCTAACCACCGACAGGTGGTTTCCCTAAGATGTGAATCTGTGGCTGTGAGCATTTACATACCTGCCTTCCCACCAACCTCCGCACCCTTTCGTGTAATTCGCCAATTAAAAAAACAACATTTCAAAGAACTTCGGAATACCATGTTTTTATTTCCACAGCATTCTTTGGCATACCAGCAAATACCGGGCAAAACAACATATGCGATACCGTTGACTACCTCCGGCACCATTGTCATGCTGCATTACTGTCAGTCAACCTGACTCTGGTGCCGCGGGTATCACTTCGACGAAAATATGACAGGAAGAATATTGTTGAAGAGGGTTTGTCTTTTTACCACGAAAACCTTTAGATTAGCATCAGTAAAGTTATTAACAGAAGATGATATTTATGATGTTGATTTAGGGGGTTTTAGGGGGAGTTAATAACTTTGTTTTCAGTTAATAATTCAAACCGGAGGGAACTTTGGTGAACTATACGAAAACATGATCATAGCATCATTTTGTGAAATAGTCCAAAGTTCCCCTATGGTTGCAAATTGCCATTTAGAATATTAAGCATTAAAGGCTTATCAAAGGTACTAGCTTGGCAACCACTTCCGGTCTAAAAATAAACTACTATGGACAAATTTACTGAAAAAAAACATTTCATCGGTGTTGACATCTCCAAAGAAAAACTCGACCTGGCACTGCTTACAGATCCAGAGAAACTTAAGTTTCAGGATAATGTAGTTACCAATGATTTCGATGGTTTTGATTCTATTCCCCAATGGATTGAAAAGCATCATTGCAAATTGCAAGATTGTGTCTTTTGTATGGAACATACAGGGACCTATGGGTTACTGTTTTTTGCATGGCTAAGCCACATGAAAATCAGCTTCTGTGTTGAGCCGGCATTAAAAATTAAGAGAAGCCTTGGCATCACCAGGGGGAAAAATGACCAGGTAGATGCACGCAGGATTGCAGATTATGCATTTACTCAAAAATTAAAGTTAAAGCAGTTTATTCTTCCATCTGATATTCTCCTTCAATTAAAGCAGCTGCTCACCTATAGAGAACAATTGGTACGAATAAATTCTGGCTTAAAAAACAGCATTAAAAGTCATTATCAATATCAAAGAGTGAGTGGCTTAAAATCTGTTTCTGCAGAAATTGAAGAGATGATTGCTGATCATGAGAGCCGCATCAAAAGAATAGATAAACAAATTTTTCAACTCATTAAATCAAACGAAGGATTATGGAAAAACTATAAGCTGGCTACCTCTGTAACAGGGGTTGCACTTATTATTGCATCCAATATGCTGGTAACAACCAATAATTTTACAAGTTTTGATAATGGCCGGCAATATGCTTGTTATTCAGGCATTGCACCGTTTCCTCATGAATCCGGCACATCAATCAGGAGAAAAACCAGGGTAAGCCATCTGGCAAATAAAAGAATGAAAACGCTTCTGTCTAATGGCGCCAACTCAGCAGTACATTGGGATTCTGAAATGAAAAAATACTACGACCGAAAACGAGATGAAGGTAAAGATCATCAGCTGATTATAAATACAATAAGGTGTAAATTAGTAAACCGGATATTTGCTGTTGTAAAAAGACAAGTACCCTATGTGAAAATTTATCAACAAAATTTTACCTGAAAATTTGGATATATCTTAGAATTCAC
>JAEYNZ010000169.1 GCA_023412195.1 Bacteroidota bacterium | reverse complement strand
GGGTAGGATGGCGGCGAAGACGCCATCCTACCCCTCCACCTTTAAAGCTCTGAAAACAAAGTTATTTCGACCGCAGGGAGAAATCTCAAATATTTAACCGGATACAAATGTAATTTTTAGAAAAATAATTTTAACTTTACAAAGACGTCATTGAAGATAACATAAACCAATAAACTGGCTTTGAGAGCAACCCTGCCATACAGGATTATTTTTTTTCTAACCCGGAATTGTTTACCAGGATATTCGCGGTATATTTTATATGGCATCATCCTTTTTATCTCCTTTTTATTATCCGATCATTCTTTGTATGCCCAGGTACAGGTAACAGGGCACGTGTTTGCAGAAATAGTTGAACCCTTTGCACTTTCTCCCAAAGCATATAACACCCATGAAATGAAAGCGAACGATGCTGACCATGATGTTGAATATGTCATTGCTGAAATCAAAATAAAGTGCGGGCAGGAAATGAATGTTGATGTTGCTGTGATATGCGGTAACCTGATATCGCCAGACGGGGAAATCATTCCTTTTGATGCCTTCGCCTGTCCGGGTTGTATTGATGGCAACCAAAACAGTATGTCCGGCGAAAAATCTTTCACTCTGAAAGCCATCCCGGGGGAAATTAAAGGGGAGATCAGAAACAATATTTATAGTGGTGGGTACAGCGTGATGTTTATGTACAATTAAGATTTTATCCCCTGGTATCAGTTCATTTTCAGTCCGTTTTCAGGCTGTCTTTGTATGGTGCGTTTCCATATTTTAGAATATTTGTCCCGTACAGAGACAGGAGAAATTTTTGGCATAATCACTTTTTGTTGATTTACAGGTTTTTAAAAACTAGGCACATCCATTGATAATGGCCTGGCACAGAAAAAATGGACGAATTTTATAAACTTGAAAAAAACCACGTAATCATGAAGAAGTTAGTATTTTTATTTGTAAGCCTTTTTGTAGTAGTAGTTGCAACAGAGAATGTAAGTGCACAGAATGAAGCAACCGCAACTGCACAAACAAGTGCAACAATTATTACCCCTATATCATTAGTAAAAAATGTGGATTTAACTTTCGGTAATATTGTACGAAGTTCCACAGCAGGAAAAGTAGAAATTACTCCAAGCGGTGACAGATCTTTTTCTGGGGGAGCAAGTGCTTTTGGAACTTCAGATGGTAATCCTGCAGCAGCTCAATTTGCAGTTTCTGGTGAAATTGGAGCTCTATATTCAGTTCAATTACCGAATGAGGATGTAACATTGACACTTGATGGCGGTGGAGCTACTATGATAATAGAGCATGGCTCATTTAAACATAACGCAGGTGATTCTCCAAATATCGAAGAAGGTGAAAGCTTTAATGTTGGAGCAACACTCTCAGTTAAGGATAATCAAACAGTTGGTGCATATTCTGGATCATTTTCTGTAACTATAGTGTACAACTAACCAAAATATTCCTAACAATAAGGGCAGCCACGGTTGCCCTTTTTTATGTCTGATTTCGAACTTCACCTCATCATTTTAAATGAACCGAAATTCTATCCCAGTAATATTCCTGTTCCTTTTCATCACTGGTTTTGCAAAAGCACAGGCTACGATTTCAGCGCAGGCATTTGCTGAAGTCATTGAGGCACTGGCTGCCAGTGAAGATGAGCCCCTGAACTTTGGCCGTTTTACTACAGGCAGCAACGGAGGAGCTGTTATTATTTCCCCTGACGGATTGCGAAGTGTGCGGGGTACTGTAACCCCAGCAGGTGGAATGTACAGTCCGGGCAGGTTTGTTGTAACAGGTTCTCCCGGGGCATCCTTTACTATCACATTGCCCGGTGAAGAAACGATCCTTGTGCATCAGCAGTCGGGCAACACTATGCAGGTGAACGGGTGGCTTTCCGACCCGCCTTCAGGTGATGCTGCCAACCTTTCCGATGGTTCACGCATGGTAAGCATTGGTGCTACCCTGAACATCGGCAGCATGGAGGAAAATCCTGCTGGCATTTATGCAGGTACCTTTGTGCTTACATTTGCCTATAATTAGCCTCCTTTTAAAGAAATAACAACTCAGGTTGTTTCCCTTTTCTGTGTTTTTCATTTTTTTTTGCCAAAAAAATGTAGTTTTGAACCAAAAATCAACCATGAAATTAAATTGCAAAGCAATCAGACTATACCAACCCCAGAGCCTGATTTTCAATCCTGATATCAGAATAATTATTGTTTCACTTATGCTTGTACTGCCGGTGTTTTCGGTGGCACAGGGCGATCTGCTGGTCACTCCCAGGCGGATCGTGCTTGAGGGCAACAAGCAGATTGAGGAGATCACCCTTGCCAATACAGGACAGGAAACCGCATTTTACTCCATTTCTTTTTTGCAGTACCACATGACCGAGGACGGCAGCTTTGAGGAAATAACAGAGCCCAGACCCGGACAGATGTTTGCTGATCCGGTATTGCGATACTTTCCACGTTCCATAGAACTTGCTCCGGGTGAATCCCAGGTAGTCAGGATGCAGCTTCGCAGGCTTCCGAATATGGCAGAGGGAGAATACCGGTCGCACCTGTACTTTCGTGCAGTTCCCGATGAAAAGCCGCTTGGACAGGAAGATGTATTAACCGATTCTACGGCTATCGGCATCAGGCTTACACCCATATTCGGCATTTCCATACCTGTTATTGTGCGCATTGGGGAGCTCCCGGTTTCGTTGTCACTGAGTGATTTGAAACTTGAGAGAACAGAAGATAACCGGCTGGTACTTCAGACAACACTGAACCGGGAAGGCAGAAAATCGGTGTATGGCGACCTGACTGCCGATTATTTAGCCCCTGGAGCAGAGCCGGTAAATGTAGGAGTGGTAAGAGGCATAGCAGTTTATACACCAAATACTTTGCGCCGCTTTTCGATGCCGCTTACAATACCAGAAGGGATTGATGTGAGCAAAGGGAAGTTTGTGGTAAGTTTTAGCAGTTCGAATGAGGCTAAACCTGAAGTATATGATGAGAAAGTACTGATGCTAAATTAAAAACATATGAGGATTTTCAATAGGAAGACGAAAAGGAAATTAAACTCTCTTCATGTAAGGTATTCTGTTTTCAGGTATCTTTTGTTGATATTTCCGGCGATTTTTATTATGGGGATTCCTTTTCAGGCACAGGGTCAGGGTGAAAACTTCAGGGATCTGACATTCGGCACTTTTGCCCCGGGCGCTTCCGGCGGTGAGGTAATAATTTCCCCTGCAGGACACCGATCAGCAAATGGAACAGTCGTGTTACTTGAAAATACCTCGTATAATTCTGCCAGTTTTGGATACAGGGTCGGGGGTAAGCACAAACTCAGGATTTCTTTACCTTTATCAGCACAGCTTACCAGAGAAGGTGGGGGCGGGTCCATGAACATAACAAATTTTACTTCTGACTGGGATGATAATAGATATGAAACCCGGCCGGGGTCTCCCCAATTTTATTATGTAAATGTGGGTGCTACATTGAACGTAAAAGGTGCAACAGGAAATCCGGGAGGTAATTACAGGGGAACGTTTACGGTTACCTTTCATCAGGAATAAATATTCATTTACACCTCTTGAATGTGCAAACAACAGGTATCCGGACGATAACAATGCGTTGCCTTTCTTTCATGCATAAATTCAGTCTGCAAACCGGCATGCTATTGCTGTTTTTATTACTGATCACTACCTCCGCTTTACAGGCATTTTCCCAAAGTGAGAATATGGAGGAAATCCCGGTGACCGTAAGGGTACAGGGTGTAGGGGCAGCCACTTTCAATCCGCTTTATGTTTATGATTCAGGAATGCTGTTGTTGCCAATAACCGATTTGTTCCAATTTTTGCAGCTTAAAACTGAACCTACTGCTTCACTCGATACCCTGAGTGGTTTTATAGTTAGCGAAGAAAAACCATACCTTATTGACAACAAGAATAAAAAAATATTTTTTGATGGAAAGTATTATTCTGTTGACGAAAACAGGTTAATTAAAACTGAAACTGCGCTATATCTTGATCATTTGCTTTTCGGTGAGATATTCGGGCTGGATTGCCGCTTTAATTTCCGGGGCCTGGCGGTAGAAATAAAACCCGGTTTTGAACTACCTGTTGTGCGTGAAATACGGTTAAAGCAATTCAGAAAGAATATTGAGCAGTTACGGGGTGAAGTAGTGGCTGATACCACGTTGAACCGTACTTATCACGTTGCCAGATTTGGGATGGTGGATTGGGCAGTCTCTTCAACTCAAAGTACAAACAGCATCAGTGACACCCGCGCCTGGCTGGCCACCGGGGTAGAGCTGTTCGGAGGTGAAACCAATCTTCTGTTTCATTATTCCACCCGCGAGGGATTTCATCACCGGAATCAGCAGTATTACTGGCGCTGGGCTAACAACCTGCCAAAGGCTATCCGGCAGGTAAGGATTGGTAAGATCATGCCCAGCAGTATCTCTTCCATTTATGATCCGGTTGTTGGCATAAGCGCTACCAATGCCCGGACCACCTACCGGCGGTCCTTCGGGGAATACACCATCAACGAATTCACGGAACCGGGCTGGACTGTTGAACTATACGTCAACAATGTGATTGTGGATTACCAGACTGCAGATGCTACAGGGTTTTACAGCTTCAATGTGCCGCTGGTTTACGGAACCTCGCAGGTCATGCTGAAGTTTTACGGGCCTTATGGGGAAGAACGCATCAGGGAACAATACCTGAACATCCCGTTTAATTTTTTACCACCGGGTGAACTTGAATATCATGTCAGCTCAGGAATGGTGCTGGATGAAGAACAATCCCGGTATGGGCGGGCAGAAGTAAAATATGGCATGAACCGGTTTGTTACACTGGGAGGCGGATTTGAATACCTGTCATCCATTGCTACCGGAACCGATATTCCTTTCCTTACTGCATCAGTCGCACCCATTCGCAACCTGATGCTTACAGGAGAATATGCAAAGGATGTAAGGACAAAGACACTGGCCAGTTACCGGCTGCCATCGGGCCCTGCCCTGGAACTGGAATATGCGTATTATACTCCGGGACAGGAAGCGATCAGGCTTAATTACCTTGAAGAAAAAAAGGCTACCCTTTCCTTACCCCTGCGGCTTAGGAAGTTTAACGGCTATTCGCGCATGTCGTTCAGGCAAAATGTTTACGAAATGCTCACTTACAATACCGCTGACATTACCCTTTCATCATTCGTTGGAAAGGTAAGTGCGAATATGAGCGCCTATGCCAACTGGCTTGTGGATCGCGATCCTTTTATATACGGGAATGCCGGATTAGGTATCCGCATGCGTCATGGGTTTACCTTCAGGCCCCAGAGCCAGATAGACATTACAAATTCAGCCATTACATCAGTTAAGGCTGAGCTGGAGAAAAGGATTTCCCGTCAGGGCTATGTTTCAGTAATGGGTGAAGAAAACTTCAGGTCAAATTACAGGAGTATTAATTTTTCATTTCGCTGGGATTTTTCATTTTCTCAGGTGAATTTGTCTACAAGGATTTCGAATTATGAAGTAGCTTCCACCCAGGGAGCTCAGGGAAGTTTTTCATTTGGCAGCGGAAACGGATACATTCATGCCGATAACCGCTCTTCCATTGGCCGAAGTGGAGTGGCTGTAGTACCTTTTGTTGACATCAATCACAATGGGGCCAGGGATGACGGAGAGCCTGTTGCTGATGGTGTTTCGGTGCGTATGAATGGAGGTCGTATCATTAAAGAGGCCAGAGATTCCATCATCCGGATTACAGGACTGGAACCTTACACCAGTTATTTACTTACACTTGATGACAAGGGACTGACTCAGATTTCCTACCGCATTGAACATAAAAACATACGTGTGTATGTTGATCCCAATCAGTTCAGGAAGATTGACATTCCGGTGAAACCCATGGGTGAAGTAAACGGATGGGTTTACCTGAAAGATGAGAAAGGTCCAAAAGGACAGGGCCGGATTCTGGTAAACATCTATACAAAATCAGGCAGTCTGGCAACCACGGTAATGACAGAAAGAGATGGAGGATTTACATATCTTGGACTGGCGCCAGGAGGTTATATTGCCCGGATCGATTCTGCCCAGATCGCCAGGCTGAACTGGCACTCAGTCCCGGAAGAAATTGAATTCCAGATTAAGCCTGATTTCTATGGTGACATTGTATATGATCTTGAATTTACAATGATGAATATTGAAGATAGGGCTGAGAATGTGATTCCTCTTCAACAGGATGAACTTTCGAAAATAAATACAGAACAGGATTCATTGTCCCTGCAGCAACAGCTTCAAGCAAGTCCGGTTATACAAAATAACAGTGATCCACTGAATTCAGCTGTTCAGGAAGTTTTTTCCATTCAGCTTGGTGCATTTTCAAGTCAACGGAATGCAACTGCACTGGCAGAAAAGTTTGAAGAAAGATTTGACCTTACAGTTTCAATTAAAATTGAAGATGGACTTTACAAGGTGAGAACAGGACGATTTAAAGACTTATTTGCAGCCGAAAAGCAAAAAGATTTTTTAGTAATCAATGGGTGGAATTGTTTTCTGGTTTCAGAAGAATAGCATTTATTAAAATGCTACTGTATCAGGTTGATACATAATTTTTATTTCCTGTTTGCTTTGCCGGTTCAAAAAAAAATCGTTTTTTGCATCCTGCACGAGCACATCAACCTAAATCTTTAACAGCATTAAGTAGTATTATCTCCGGGATTAAGAACTTCCGGTAAATGGTTAACCTGATAAAGAAAATGAATAAAGAGGCTGAAAAGAAAAGTTTTTTCAAGAGGTTGCTGGATAAGGTTGAAGTCATTGGAAATAAACTCCCCCAGCCGGTTACCCTGTTTGTGATCCTGATGTTCCTTACACTGTTGTTGTCGTGGATGTTTGGCGGTGTAAGTGTGGATCATCCGGGTAAAGAAGCAGGTATGGTGGGTCCGGATGGGCAGCCGGTAGACACGATTGAAGTTGTGAACCTGTTGTCGCGGCAGGGGGTACAGATGATATTCACCCGGATGGTTTCAACATTTGCCCTGTTCCCGCCGCTTGGATTGGTGCTTGTTGTAATGCTGGGTATCGGTGTTGCTGAATATACGGGAATGATTTCAGTTGCATTACGGCTTTTTGTTTCAAAGGTCCCCAATTCGATTATTACGTTTTCGATTATTGTTGCTGGTATGGCAAGTTCAGTGGCTGCAGATGCAGGATATGTGGTGCTGATTCCGCTTGGAGGGGCCATTTTTATGGGTATGGGCCGCCATCCCCTGGCTGGGATAGGGGCAGCCTTCGCAGGAGTGTCGGGTGGGTTTGGTGCCAATTTTCTTCCCACAGGTCTCGACCCCATGATTGCAGCCTTCACTGAACCTGCAGCACAGATTATAGATCCCAGTTACACCGTAAATCCGCTTTCAAACTATTACCTCATGGCTGCTTCAGTTCCGCTGATCGCACTGGCAGGTACCTGGGTCACTGAAAAGATTCTGGTACCCAGACTTGGTCCTTATAAACCGGCTGCCGGCATTGAGATTGAAGAGGAGAGTCCGATCACGCGCAGGGAGGTGAAAGCATTGAAATGGTCATTCCTTGCCACTTTTCTTGTACTTGGGCTGTTCATGATGACCATCATTCCGGCCAATGGACTCTTGCGGGGTGATATTGATCCTAATACCGGCAGCCGGAGCTTTCGGCCTTTTTACGATTCGCTTGTACCAATTATGTTCATAACCTTTTTTGTGGCAGGACTTGTTTATGGCATTGTAGCCAAAACCATAAAGTCTGACAAAGATGTTACAACCATGACAGCCAAAAGTATGTCGACCATGGGGATGTATATTGTCATAGCATTTGTTGCCGCCCAGTTTGTAGCTTATTTTAACTGGTCGAACCTGGGAAGTGTGCTTGCAGTGAAGGGATCTGACGGACTGAATGCAATAGGCTTTACAGGAGGGCCGCTTCTGGTGGCGTTTATCATAGTGGCATCGATTGTTAACCTTGTGATGGGAAGTGCTTCTGCAAAGTGGGCACTTCTGGCGCCGATATTTGTGCCCATGCTCATGCTCATGGGATATTCTCCTGAGACCACCCAGGCTGCCTACCGGATAGGTGATTCCTATTCAAACATACTTACACCCCTGCTGCCATATTTCCCGCTTGTAATTGTTTTTGCACAGAAGTATGTAAAGGAGGTGGGCATCGGGACCCTCATTTCCATGATGCTACCCTTTTCAATTGCATTTGCACTCGTGCGGATACCTATGCTGCTGCTTTGGATCTGGGCCGGAATCCCGCTGGGCATTGAAGGACCTCTTTATTATACACCTTGATGACAGCAAAGAGCACAGGGCACAGGGCATAGGATGAAGAGGGAAGTTGCTGGTTACTGGATCCTGCGAAATACGAATATCATAGGGTTCTAAGAGTCCTTATTGACGTTAGCAGGTATCACCAGGTATAGTGCAGAGGGTAAATAAAACCGACAGTGCGGGCCAGAGAAAAAGCAACAACAAGGGCACCAATGAAAAAGCCGGTTAATCAACCGGCTCTTTATCTTTATTCACAGGTACATGTTTCCAGACAATTCACTATCTGGCTGAGGATGTCAAATTTCAGATAGTAAAAGGTATTTTTGCCTTCCCGTTTCGAACAAAGCACGCCTTTATCCCTTAATATTCCCAAATGGTGGGAAGTGGTGGATTGTTCGATGCCTAAAAGTTCATGAATTTCATTTACTTTTAGCCGTTTTCCTCCTTCAAGGTGCTTAAGAATAGCAATCCGCATCGGATGCGCAATGGCTTTTAGCATATTGGCTGCAAGTTCAAGACGGTTGGGATCCAGTTGCATTAAATCTGCCATTTATTGAATTTTTTTAAAAATGCAAATATATAAATATTTAAGGGTATCCTGTTTTATCTTTTTTTATTTATAATCTTTTTGGATAACCTGTTCTTTTACCTGTTTTTTTTGACTTTTTATTCAGAATTTTAAGTTATTTATTTTATGTTCGTTATCTGAAAGGAACTAGAGGGGACATGCATGACAAATATTAAGACCATAAGGAAACCTATTGAAAAAGAATTGCAACTTTTTGAGCCATACTTCAGAAAGGCTCTGAAAAGTGATGTTCCGTTGCTGGGAACCATTCTCAATTTTATGTACCGGAGCAAGGGTAAACAGCTTAGGCCCATGTTTGTTTTTCTGGCAGCACGCCTTCATGGGCAGCCTAATGAATTTTCCCAGCTTGCAGCATGTTCCGTTGAATTACTCCATTCAGCCACACTTGTTCACGATGATGTAGTGGATGAAGCTTATGAACGAAGGGGTGTATTTTCGATCAATGCCCTGTGGCGAAATAAGCTGGCAGTGCTGGTAGGTGATTATATCCTTGCAAAAGGATTACTTTTACAGCTTGAATACAAGAAATATAATTTCCTGCATCTTATTTCCAGGGCTGTGCAGGATATGAGTGAGGGAGAAATTCTTCAGATCAAAAAGAGCCGGAAGCTCGATATTGATGAAGAAACCTATTTTGAAATTATCAGGAAGAAGACCGCATCACTGATAGCTACAAGTATGGCTATAGGTGCCGCATCAGTTACAGATGATCCGGAGATTCCTGAAAAGATGTACCGCATCGGTCAGGATGCCGGCATTGCGTTTCAGATAAAAGATGATATTTTCGATTACCAGGAAAAAGGTATCATCGGTAAACCCACCGGGAATGACATCAAGGAGAAAAAGATTACGCTGCCTCTGCTGTATGTGCTTAAGAATTCTGAATCCTCAGAAAAGAAAAGAATACTGGGGCTGATTAAGCGTAAAAACAACAATTCTGCCGTAGTGGAGGAACTCATTCAACTTGTTACAGATAAAGGAGGCATTGAATATGCCACAGGAAAGATGAATGCTTTTAAGGAAAAGGCAGTAAATGCGCTGTTGGAATATCCCCAGGGTGAGGCCCGTGACTCACTGATTGAGTTAATGAATTTTATCACTACACGCAAAAAATAAACAGTCAGTAATCAGGGCCTGAGTTTTTCATTGTTACGGTGCCTTTCCCTGTCGCGAGCAGTTTTTTTCTCCAGGTTTTTAATAAAGGCATCAGTCAGATCAACCCCGGTCTGGTTGGCCATACAAATAAGAACCCAAAGAACATCGGCCATTTCATCGGCAAGATTTGCTGCTTCTTCCTGGTTTTTGAAAGACTGGTCGCCGTATTTCCGTGCCATAATGCGTGCAAGTTCCCCAACTTCCTCGGTTAGAATGGCCATGTTTGTAAGTTCACTGAAATACCTGATGCCTATTGTGCGGATCCATTCATCCACACGGTGCTGGGCATCCTTCAGTGTGATAATATTATTTTCCATAATCAGAAATCCTTATTTTTTGAATCGATAATGATTGTAACGGGACCGTCATTCACAAGCGAGACCTCCATCATGGCTCCAAAGATGCCAGTTGCCACTTTTTTTCCAAGGGCTAACTCTGTTTGCCGGATAAATTTTTCATACATGGGTATGGCAAATTCCGGCTTTGAGGCACGGATGTATGAAGGGCGGTTTCCTTTTTTAGTACTGGCATGCAGGGTAAACTGGCTTACTACCATGATATCGCCCCCTGTATCTGCAACCGAAAGGTTCATAACACCGGTTTCATCGTTGAAGAGGCGCAACTGCACGATCTTCCTGCTAAGCCATTCTATGTCTTCTTCCGTGTCGGCATCTTCAATACCCAGAAGGACCAGCAAACCTTTACCAACAGATGAAATAAACTTTCCTTCCACTGCTACTTTGGCTTCTGTAACTTTTTGAACAACTACCCTCATGATAGACTTTTTTTGTGCTAATTTAGAAATTTAATCCATTCCAGAACTTTTTTACCGGTTGTATGTTTATACAATTAAATAAAAAATTAAACAAAAATCAAATAAAATTTCAACTATATGAAACGCATACCAACCATCTTTTTATTGATCCTGTTTTTAGGCGGATGTGCTCCGAGGAGGCTTGTTGATGATGAAAAGGTTGTTATCCGAACCTTGCCTGAAAATGCCTCACTGCAGCTTGAAGTGGAATTTGTAAAAGGAAAGTCATTCAATCATCCTTCATTTGCGATTTGGACAGAGGATATGGAAGGGAATTATATCAGGACATTATATGTAACTGCCTATGTTGCGAAGGGAAGATTTGAATATGGAGACTTGGCACCGGGTAAATGGAAGAATGAACCCGGTGATGCCAGACGGCCGGCCACCCTGCCATACTGGGCGCACAAGAGAAATATAAAAGCACCTGACGGATTGTATATTCCTTCTCCGGAAACTGCTGTTCCAGATGCACTTACTTCAGCCACCCCGCGCGGTAATTTTAATCTTGAAACTGCAACAAGTTATCCAGGTGCAGGGAAATTCAAGGTGTTGCTTGAGATCAACCAGGCCTGGGATTCAAATGAATACTGGACCAACAGTAAATTTCCCGGAGATATAAGATATCAGGGCTCTTTTCAGCCGGCGCTTGTTTATGCTGTTACTGTTGATCCAAACAGAAAGGATGTTGATTATCATTTGAACCCAATAGGTCATAGTCATTATGCAGGCGCTGACGGTGAACTTTACACTGATCTGACCACCTTTACTTCAGCCCGCAATATTGCACATAAAATAGTTGTCCGCATCAGATAATTTTCAAAATTTTTATTAAAAATGAGAACATTCTATACTGTAGTTTTACTTTTATTTTCTATTTCATTGGCATTTTCACAAAAGGCAACATTGAAGGGCAGGATTGTTGATGCAGTAAGCAATGAACCACTGCCTTTTGTGAATGTCGTTGTTTCGGGTACAACTACCGGTACAATTACAGACCTTGATGGTAATTTTATTATTACAGGGCTGGAGCCTGGTTTTGTAAGGGTAGAGGCATCTTTTGTGGGCTATCGGAGGGCTGTTTCTTCTGAAGTGGAAGTAAGTAATGCTAAAGTCAACACAATTGAAATCAGGCTTGAGGAACAGAAGGAGCAGATTGATGAAGTGACTGTGACAGCTTCTCCTTTTCGCAGAACGGAAGAAAGTCCTGTTTCGCTGCGAAGCATTGGCATCGGGGAAATAGAAAAAAGTCCGGGTGCCAATCGTGATATCTCTAAAGTTATCCAGTCGTTCCCCGGTGTTCAGTCGACCCCTGCCTACCGCAACGATGTGATCATTCGTGGCGGAGGTCCATCCGAAAGTCGTTTTTACCTCGACGGGGTGGAAGTTCCGTTTATCAATCACTTTGCAACTCAGGGGGCTTCCGGTGGCCCGGTGGGAATTATCAATGCCGATTTTTTGCGGGAAGTAAATTATTATTCCGGTGCTTTTCCTGCCAGCAGAGGCAATGCTCTGAGCGGTGTCCTTGAATTTAACCAGATTGATGGAAACCGCGATAAGCTGAAGTTCCAGGGAACATTGGGTGCTTCCGAGGTGGCAGCCACGCTTGATGGCCCTATGGGTGAGAAAACAACTTTTGTATTTTCTGCAAGACGTTCATACCTGCAATTTCTTTTTAGTGTAATTGGACTCCCTTTTCTTCCCAATTTTACAGATATGCAATTTAAGGTGCGCTCTCGGATCGATAAGAAAAATGAGATAACATTTATTGGACTCGGTGCAATCGACGTATTCGATCTGAACCTTGGAATCGAAGATCCCGATGAACAGCAAAGTTTTATACTAAGCCAGATTCCTGTGAATGAACAGTGGAATTATACGTTGGGGGCAGTTTATAAGCATTACCGTGACAACAGTTTCCAGACTGTGGTAGTAAGCCGGAGTCACCTGAACAATGGTGCCTACAAGTATTTCGACAATGATGACAGCTCGGAAGAAAATAAAATCCTCGATTATTCCTCGCAGGAAATCGAAAACAAACTCCGGTTTGAAAATTCCTCCCGGCTGGATGGCTATAAGCTTAATTTCGGAGCTAACACCGAATTTGTTACCTACACAAATTCAACACAGCAACGGCGTTTTTATGGCGATGGGATCGTAAATGTAGATTACAATACATCACTCGACCTTATTAGGTGGGGACTGTTTGCACAGGCAAGCAAATCTGTTTTTAATGAACGTCTGGTGGTTTCCCTTGGTGTGAGGGCTGATGCAAATAATTACTCTCAGAGTATGAACAACATGTTCCGGCAACTCTCTCCGCGGTTTTCTGCCTCTTACAGCCTGACAAGGCAGTGGAGCCTGAACTTTAACACGGGCCGGTACTACCAGTTGCCTCCCTATACAACCCTTGGATTTCAGCAGAATGGCAGATTGGTTAACAGGGACAACAAGCTGACTTACATCCAGGCCGATCATTTAATTGGCGGATTGGAGTATCGTCCCCGCCAAACGGTTCTTTTTTCGCTGGAAGGATTCTGGAAAGGATATGACAATTATCCCTGGTCGGTAAGGGATCAGATCAGTCTTGCCAATAAGGGAGCCGATTTTGGCGTGGTGGGCGATGAGGAGGTTTTTTCGCAGTCGGAAGGACGTGCCTATGGTGCAGAATTCCAGGCCCGTGTAAATGCCCCCGGAGGTTTTAACCTGAATGTATCGTATACCCTGGTCCGCAGTGAATATAATGATGGTACTGGAAGATATATCCCCACGGGCTGGGATGCCAGGCATTTGCTGAATATCACTTCAACTACAGAACTGAAAAAAGGGTGGCGTGTGGGCGGAAGGTGGAGGTTTGTAGGCGGACTTCCATATACTCCTTATAATTTGGAACGCAGTTCGCTTGTAGAGGCATGGAACCTGACCGGAAGTCCATACTTCGATTTCACCAGACTCAATGCTGAACGTTTTGACCCTTTCCATCAGCTGGATGTAAGGGTTGACAAATCCTTTTACCTCGACCGGATCACAGCCAAATTTTACATTGATGTTCAAAACCTTTACAACTTTCAGGCAGAGCAACAGGATATTATAGTAAGGGAAACAGGCGACGACGGGAATTTTATTTTCACAGATGACGGTACGCGATACCAGTTACGCAGGGTGCAAAATACAAGCGGCACTGTTCTTCCAACAATAGGTATCATCGTGGAATTTTAATTTTAATGCCTGCATGGATGATTTGTTCTATGAAAATCTGATTAAAAAAATTATTCGCAGATTAGGGGGAAATTGTTAGTTTCAACCTGGAAATTAAATCAGAATAAACTACACATCATGCTTTGCATTCGCTTACTACAAACTGATCCTTATTTTTGCCTGGCAGCAGAGGAATACCTGCTGAAAAATTTTACAGATGATATCTTTATGCTATGGCAAAGTAAAGATACAGTGGTAGTTGGAAAGCACCAGAATGCCATGGCTGAAATTAATTATCCTTATGTGCACAGGAATAAGATCACAGTAGCCAGAAGAATATCAGGCGGGGGCACTGTTTTCCATGATGAGGGGAACGTGAATTTCTGTTTCATAAAAAATGTAGCTGGCCCTTCTGAAATAAGCTTCAGGCGTTTCGTGCAACCTGTGATTGAGGCATTGGGTGAACTCGATGTACAGGCTGTCACCTCTGGAAGAAACGATATACTGGTTGATGGCAAAAAGATATCAGGTAATGCGGAGCATATTTATAAAAACCGGGTGCTGCATCATGGTACCCTGCTGTTTAATTCCAATCTTGAAACACTGGGCCAGTCTATTAAGGTGGTGCAGGGAAAGTATCATGGAAAAGCCGTGCAGTCGAACCGAAGTGAGGTGACAAACATCCTTCCGTTTCTGAAAAATAAAATGACAGTGGATGATTTTATTTCTTTTCTGATGAATTTTTACCTGGGGAAGAAAGGCAGCAGCCCCTATGAGATTTCAGAGCACGATACCAGATCAGTTCAGAAACTGGCTGATGAAAAGTTTTGCACATGGGACTGGAGTTATGGTTATTCTCCCCGCTATACATTCAAGAATCATTTTTTAGCTGAAGGTAAAACGATGAATGTGGAATTACAGGTTGAAAAGGGCCGGATCACTGAATCAAATTGTTCCGGCGATTTTCTTTCTGAAGGGAAATTTAATGCGTTCAATGAATCGCTTTTGGGTTTGAGGCATTTCTATCCGGATGTCAGGCAAAAACTGGAGAAGTTTTATCTGCATATCTCAGAGGAGCTGGTGTTTGGGTTTTTTTAAAAGATTTCACTTAACTTGAGTCGGTTTAAAAGATGGTAAAATAACATGCTGCAATTTGGGTTTTGCCGCATGTTTTTCACTTTTTGCTCAACTCAGCGTCACTCAGCCGGTGTTGATTTCTGGATTGACACTTCATCTGGAAACCTGGATAATCTATTGTTGGTTGTGAATGATATGGGTTATCAACTCAATGATTTTCCGGCAGAGTAAAAAACCAGGAACAGAACATTTCAATAAAATTCACACCTTCTGATTATGATCTGGAGCTTATCACTTTTATTTCTTCGGAAATCACTTTTGAGGAAGCATGGGCGAAAGGTGATATTGCGGAAATCAAGGGGAAAAATCTATATAGGGTTTTGTCATTTGACCATTTTATCGAAATCAAACTGAAGTCACAACGGCCAAAAGATCTGCTTGATGTTCAGGAGTTGATAAGATTAAGGAAAACATGAAAATTTTGTGCCCGAAACAGGGGTGATTAATAATAAAACGTGCTGCAAAACTCATTTCACAGCACGTTTTATTTTTTCTTTCCCCTGTTCGGGAGAGGGGCATTATTTTGGCAGCGGATAACCTTCGACCTCCCTGAGGTTTCTTGCAATCTCTGATTCGGGGTATTCGTAGTCATTTAAGAGGCCAGACATGTATTTATCGTAACCTACAAGGTCCATAAGGCCATGGCCGCTGAAGTTGAACAGGATGACTTTTTCCTTGCCTTCTTCCTTCGCCTTTTTAGCCTCGCGGATTGCCGATGCTATGGCATGTGTAGTTTCCGGGGCAGGAATAATGCCTTCTGTCTTCGAGAAAAGCAAACCTGCTTCAAAGCATTCACTCTGATGAATGGCCTGTGCTTCCATAAGTCCGTCCCTGAGTGCCGCACTCACAAGCGGTGCCATGCCATGGTAACGCAACCCGCCAGCATGGATAGGTGCAGGTATGAAAGAGTGCCCAAGACTGTACATCGGCAGGAGCGGGGTCATTTTTGCCACATCGCCATGATCGTATATAAACGGAGCCTTTGTAAGTGTGGGGCAGCTGAATGGCTCTGCTCCGATGATCTGAATATCGGCACCATGTATTTTTTCATACATGAAAGGGAAGGAGATGCCGGCAAAGTTGCTTCCTCCGCCACAGCAGCCAATCACCACATCCGGGTTTTTGATACCCACCTTAGCCAGCTGCTTTTTGGCTTCCAGTCCGATGATGGTCTGGTGAAGCATTACATGGTTCAGTACCGAGCCAAGTGAATAGCGGGTTCCGCCTGTGGGATCGGTAACAGCTGCTTCTATGGCTTCAGATATCGCAATGCCAAGGCTGCCTGGAGTATCAGGATATTTTTCAAGGATGTTCCTGCCTGCCTGTGTTTCTGTACTGGGACTTGCTATACAGGTGCCGCCCCAGGTCTGCATCATCATTTTACGGAAAGGCTTCTGGTCGAAGCTTACACGTACCATAAAAACCTTGCATTCGATGCCGCCAAGCTGGGCGCAGGCATAAGAAAGGGCAGAACCCCATTGGCCCGCTCCCGTTTCTGTCGTCAGTTTTTTAATTCCGAATTCCTTGTTGTACCATGCCTGTGCAACGGCTGTATTGGGTTTGTGACTCCCTGCAGGGGAAACACCCTCGTTCTTATAAAAGATTTTTGCAGGAGTCCCCAGTGCCGCTTCAAGTTCGTAAGCACGGATCAGAGGGCTGGGCCTCCACTGTACAAGAATCTCCCGGATGCCTTCCGGGATATCGATCCAGCGTTCCTGGCTTACCTCCTGTTCAATGAGGTTCATAGGGAATACGGGTGCCAGCATTTCAGGCGAAACAGGATTCCCGTCGGGTCCAAGCGGTGGGTTCATAGGAGTGGGCAGGTCCGGAGCCAGGTTATACCACTGTTTAGGCATTTCCGATTCTTCAAGAAAGATCTTCTTTTGTCTGGTCATAATGTATTTTTTTAATTTATATTTCATTAAAAAAGGGATTTGCTGCATAACAACAAATCCCTTTCCGGTTAAAAAAGAGTTGAAATATATATGTCCCTGGCTTCCATTTTCACGTTGCGCCAGTGCCATTCTTTACCGTATAAAGGTGAGTGATACATACTTCAATTTTTTCTGTGCAGTAAAACTACTGATATTTTCTTTGTAAACAAAAAATATATGTTCAAACAGAATGAGATGGATTTTTAAGAGATAGGATCAGGTATCAAGACGAATAGTATCAAGTATCAAGACAAGAAGTATCAGGACAGGAAGTATCAGGTATCAAGACAGGAGGTATCAGGTTTAAGATAAATAGGATCAGGTATCAAGACAGGACTGTCTGCCGATCCTTTCTTGTATCTTGTGTCTCTTTGTTTTGATACCAAAATACTTAAAAATGAATCTGGGTTTGAAGGATGATCTGCCCCTTGTATTCATTGATGAGGTTCCGGTTGTTGATGATGGCATATACCGGGCGGGATGAATACTGAAGGGTCCATTTGATGTTATGTCCGTGCATCAGCCAGTTGACACCGGCATCGTACTGCAGCGATGCTTCATCGAGGGCTTCGAAATTTTTCCAGGTGAAGGCTGCATATGGCTGGAAACGGTTTTTCATTCCCGTGCCGGGAAGCAGGTAACCCAGTTCACCACGGACGATATGTCCGGTACCAACTTCCCATTCGCTGGTTCCTGTTCCCTGGGGAAGTGCAAGCCTGGCTGCCATTTTAGAAACATTCATTTTGCTCATTGACCGGATATAGCCAGGGCCGAAAAAATTATAATAATATCCGAGATAGGAGGTTACAGCGCCTGAATTCCGGAGTGGCATGTCAAGAAATACATCGGCAGCAGCAAGAAATACGTCGCTGATATCAGAAGGAAAGGGACGTGCAAACTGTGGCAGCAGGTGTTCTGATCCTGCTGCAATAAGAATGGCTGCCAGCATGGGATCGACCGTTGAAAGATCCTTTTCTGCTTTAACCAGCATAGCCTCCGGATGGTAATAGAATCCTGCACCCACGTTGAGTAGTTTTTGCCGCCCCAGGTTGTTCATTGTCATATACGGAAAAAGGGTGCTTTCCCTGTCGAAAAGATGCCAGGTGAAGTACCCCTTAAAAGCGAGGTTTTCATTGATGCGTTCAGTTGTTAACGGAACAGAAATTGAATCGACACCGGCTTCAAAAGGTTTTACCACCGATACCCTGTAGTGCAGGCTTCCAAGAGTTCCTTTTGCATAAATCCCCAACTGCCGGCCCGCACGGTCGAATGTGCCTGCCACAGGGAAGGTAAAACCCGGATTATCGACTACAAGGTACTCCAGCAGTCTTCCGTTGTTGTACCGTGAAATTCCATTCCAGGTACTTAACCCAAAGCCAAGATGTAACTTATCTTTTAAAAATATATATTCTGTCTGTGCATTAAACAGCGTAAGGCCCTGGTTCTTTGAAAGGTAAGTATTGCCATCATAACCGACCTGGGTGTACATAAATACCTTGTCCATAAGGTAAGTGTACAATATAAGCCGGCTGCGGCGTATGCCAATGTCATAATCGGGATACTGCGCCACCCCAAGCTTATCAGGGTTGTTCATAATGTACCTGGTCCAGATCTGGTTGACTGTTACTATTCCTGCGTAGGAAGACTTATCGTCCGACAGGTACCATCTGAGGTTTGGCTGATTAAGGTCCTGCTGGGCAAACAGACTTTTAAACGGCAGAACAGCAATGGCTAAGATCAGTAAGACTTTATAAAAATGGAGCATCTCTTCCTGATTTAATATTTCTGTTTCATCACGGAGCAAAAATAATTATTTAGGGCCTGCTGAAAAACTCAGGCCATGATTTTATAATTAACTCTATTAGCTTTTCTTATTTGCCGTTCCATAGTGTAGTAGATATCTTTAATCGTCGCAAACTTCGTTAAGAAGATCTCATTCAT
>JAEYNZ010000154.1 GCA_023412195.1 Bacteroidota bacterium | reverse complement strand
CCACACCCAGTGGGTCCGATTCTATGCCAAACAACTCATTGATCCTTGCCTGCTGATAGGGTTCCAAAACGTTTTCAAAGGCATAATCAACTGAAAATGAAAATATGACCGAACCTATAAATACAAGAGATATCAGCATGTAGCTCTTCAGGTTTTTGCTGTAGCTGTAACCTAATATAACAAGGCTTCCAAGAATGAGCATCAGTTCAAGAATGTGTGCGAATTCATAGCCAGTCTTAAGAATCAGGTTCAATAAGGTAAGTAGCCCGAAAGTCAGTGCATAAATTAAAACAACCCTGCCAAAATGCTTTATACTTGCATTGGCAAAAAGAAATACGCCTAATGCAAGAACTGTAAGTATTATAATCAGCGTGAGGGGGTCCATTACCAGGGAGAAAATAAACAACAAGGCCACAAGTGTACCGAAGAACAGAACTGCTTCTGAAAGCCCCTCCCTGTATAATACCAGGATAAACACAAAGTATACAAGTGCCGAGCCCGTATCGTTTTGCATTAAGATAAGAAATGCCGGAAGCAATACTATAATGGCAATAATTACCAGTGACTTTAACTTTGCCAGCTTGAAATTATAGGAACTCATATACTTGGCCAATGCGAGAGCGGTGGCAAACTTCCCGAATTCAGCCGGCTGTAAACTAAATCCTCCAATTACAAACCACGACTTCGAAGCGTTAATCTCTGTACCAATAAAAAGGATCAATATCAATAGCAAAATGACAAAAGCATATATCCAGTATGCAAAAAAGACGTAGAAATCCGATTCAATAATCAGAATTACAAAGGCAATAAGAAAAGCTGCACCAATCCAGATCATCTGTTTTCCATACCTCTGGGATATATCGAAAATACTGTCATGCTCCACGTTGTAGACAGCCGAGTAGATATTGAACCAACCCATCAATACAAGTGCCACGAAGAGGAACATTGTAAACCAGTCAATATTTGCCCATAAGCTGTTTCTTCTGGCCATATTATTTCGGTTGATTTGGGTTTAACAAATTGGCATTTACCATACGTTCCTCTACCCACTTGCGCTGTGGTACAATGGAATCATTCAGGTACTTTTCAACCAGAAGGCTTGCAATGGGAGCAGCATACCGGGCACCCCATACACCATTTTCTATATAAACCGCAATGGCAATTTTCGGATCATCTTTAGGGGCAAACGCCATAAATACTGAATGATCGGAACCAGAGTTATTCTGAACAGTTCCCGTTTTACCACACATTACTACCCCTGGCACCCTTATTAATGCACCTGCACCTGACAGTGCTACCGTCATTTCCATTCCATTGATGACCGGTTCGAAATGTTCAGGCGATATCCCTACATAGTTTTTTTCACGTAATTCCTGATCAATTTCCCCCTCTTCAACCTTTTTAACAACATGGGGCGTGTAAAAATAACCCCTGTTTGCTATGGCTGCAGTATAATTTGCCAGCTGAGCAGGTGTAACCCCAAGTTCTCCCTGCCCGATTGCCATCGACCTGATGGTTAATGCCCTCCATCTTCCCTTGCCATATATGCGGTTGTAATACGATTCATCAGGAAGGCTACCCTTCGATTCTACGGGCACATCGATTCCTAACTGACGGCCCAGGCCGAAATTCAACATATATTGCCTCCACACATTGTATCCTTCGGCTGCCGTAGGGTATTTGCCAATGATAGAACGGTAAGTATTCCATAAGAACGGATTGCACGACTCCCTGATGGCTTCCACAACCCCCAGCGGAGAACTGTGTGAGTGCGTACAGCGGATAGGTGTTGACCCTTTGCCTGCACATGAAAACCGTGTTTCTGTTGTAATGCTTCTCTCTTCAAGCGCCACCAGTGCGTTTACTACCTTAAATGTCGACCCGGGTGGATATTCCGACAAGAGTGCCCTGTTGAACAAAGGCTTTAGTGTATCGGCCAGAAGTTTCCCATAATTAACACCTCGCTGCCTTCCCACAAGCAGACCCGGATGATATGTGGGAGCACTGGCAATTGCCAGGATTTCACCGGTCGAAGGTTCAATGGCTACCACACTTCCTTTTTTATTCTGAAGGAGTTTCTCTGCATAAAGTTGTAGCTCAATATCAATGGATGAAACAAGATTATGCCCTACCTGGGCATGTAAATCCTCCGTTCCGTCCAGAAAAGTCCCCTGAATGCGGTTATGCACATCCACCAGGTATTTCTTTTTGCCTTTCACTCCACGCAGCCAGTCTTCATACGTTTTTTCTATGCCGCTCACCCCGATATAGTCTCCCTGACTATAGTAATTATCACGTTCAATATCAGCCTTGTTCACCTCACCCACATACCCAAGCACATGGGCTGCAACTCCATAGTTGTATTCCCTGAGTGTCCTCGACTGGGTATGAAACCCTCTGAAACGATAGATATGTTCCTGCAATACGGCATACATTTCAGGAGAAATCTGCTTTACAATGATTGACGGTTTATACCGGGAATGCTGCTGTGCAGTTTTTATCCTTTGCTCCAGGTCTTCCCTTGTAAGATCAAGCAGGTTGCATAAAAAGGTTGTATCAAAAACACCTACTTCCCTTGGGGTTATAAGCAGATCGTAAGAGGGTTTGTTGTGAACCAGCAGTTTACCGTTTCTGTCGTAAATGAGGCCACGGGCAGGATATTGTGTCACCTCGCGCAACACATTGTTTGTGGCAAATACCTTATAAGTGGGATCCAGTAGCTGAAGGCTGAACAGCCTGGCTGTAAAGACGACTCCCACCAGCAGAAAAATGCCAATGATAACGATACTCCTTTTCGAATATTTATTCACGCTCTATTAATCCCTGAAAATTAGAAACTGGCTCAAAATAATGATAATAACCGAAAACAATGAACTGAGAAAAACCCGGAACAATGTTACAAGAAAGTTTGTGAAAGTAAAAAATTCAAGATAAAATAATACCAGATGGTGAGAAAATACCATAAATATTGTGTAGTACAAAAACCAGGTAAAAGTATTTTGCTTTAGCCCGGGGTACTCAAGCCTGTCTTCATCCCTGTTGGAAATTGCCCTGATTACCCAGGGCCTTATAAATGCTAAAAATGTAGTTGCTGCAGCATGCATTCCAAGGCTATTCGAAAAAACATCAACCGAAAGGCCAGTAAGAAACCCAAATATCAGCAACAGATACCGGGGTGTGCTAACAGGAAGCAGCATGATAAAAAGGATGTAAATAAAAGGCGTTAAAAATCCCCGGAAATGCACCTGGTTAAATAATAAAACCTGTGCAAGTACAAGTACCACAAACATAACTCCATATTTGGCCAGATATCTCATTGCCTTTCGGGTAAATATTCAAGTGCCTTGAGTTCTTCCTTATTCCTGATTTCCACAACCTCTACATGAGAAACTGTTTTAAAATCGACAGAAAGCAGCACATCAATCAGGTAATAATTTTCTCCCCCGGGACGGGTAAACCCATCAATGGTACCTACCATAATACCTTCGGGGAACACTGATGAATAACCACTGGTAACAATGGTATCACCTATTTCTATATCAACATGAAGAGGTATTTCCGACAGCCTGGCAATACGGTAATTTTCCCCGGGCCATGTAAGTGCACCATATGCACCGCTTTTTTTAACCTTGGCCGAAACGCTCCACCGCCTGTTCAGTACAGATAAGCCCATGGCATACGATTCGGACACCTGGGCTACAATCCCTACAATACCACCTGCTGAAATAATCCCCTGATCAGCTTTGATTCCATGTTTGCTTCCCCTGTCAATGGTAATGTAATTGAAAGGACGGTTAACAGAATTATTTATAATTTTTGCAGGATAGTACCTGATAATGGTATCACTTCCAGAACTTAAGTATTCCAATGAATCGAGAGGAACAGCAAGGTTCTTAATCAACATCCTCAGGCGTGCATTTTCTCCGGCAAGTTCCCTGTTGGCCTTGTTTAATCCAAAGTAACCGGTGATAGAATTGAAGGACTGATAAATATTACCGGTTAACCGGTTTGCAGAATTCAGGTAACTGGCCTTCTGAAAACTGTTGTAATTAAAAACCATCCCAAGTGCAAGGGTTTCCAACAGAATAAAAAGCACAAATGCATGATGTTTCAGCAAATACCTGAAAAGACTGCTCATTTTTTATTAAAACCTTCTGTCAACGAATCAGGAAAGAAAATTTATCAACATTTTTTAATGCCACTCCTGTTCCGCGAACTACAGCCCTTAACGGGTCTTCGGCAACGCGAAATGGGATTCCTATTTTATCAGTCAGTCGTTTATCCAGTCCTTTTAACAATGCACCGCCCCCGGCAAGCCAAATACCTTTGGTTACAATGTCGGCATACAGTTCCGGAGGGGTCTGCTCAAGGGCGCCCAGCACGGCAGTTTCAATTTTCGAAATGGATTTCTCCAGACAATGGGCTATCTCCTGGTATGATACCGGAACCTCGATGGGCAAGGCAGTCATCTGGTTGGGACCCTGAACAACGTAATCAGGTGGCGGATCTTTAAGCTGCGAAAGTGCCGATCCTACATGAATTTTAATTTCTTCTGCTGTTCTCTCACCTATTTTGATATTATGCTGATGGCGCATGTACTCCATGATATCGGCTGTAAGATCATCACCGGCAATACGGATCGATTTATTTGTAACGATCCCTCCCAGTGAAATAACGGCAATTTCTGTAGTACCCCCGCCAATATCTACAACCATGTTTCCTTCCGGCGCTTCCACATCCAGACCGATACCGATGGCTGCCGCAAGCGGTTCATATATCATGTAAACTTCCCTGCCTCCTGCATGTTCGGCTGAGTCGCGCACTGCCCGTATTTCAACTTCAGTACTTCCCGAGGGAATACAGATAACCATTTTCAACGACGGTGAAAACATCCGGGGTTTTGGATTGATCATTTTAATCATACCCCTGATCATTTGTTCAGCAGCATTAAAGTCGGCTATCACACCATCGCGCAAAGGCCTGATCGTTTTCAGGTTCGCATGTGTTTTTCCCTGCATCTGGCGGGCTTTCTCCCCGATTGCCACCATCTTTTCCGTTTTCAGGTTAATGGCAACAATAGATGGTTCATCCACAACGATCTTATCGTTGTAAATGATGATTGTATTGGCGGTTCCCAGGTCTATGGCAATTTCCTGGGTTAAAAAAGAAAATAGTCCCATCTTCTGTATTAGTTTTTAAAATCAATGTTTAAAATGCCTACGCCCGGTAAAGACCATTGCAATGCCAAATTCATTGCAGGCATCAATTACCTCCTGATCGCGGATGCTGCCGCCGGGTTCAACAATATATTTTACTCCGTATTCATTTGCCGCTTCAATGCTGTCGCGAAACGGGAAAAATGCATCGGAAACAAGTACCGAATCTTCAAGATTTACATCCTCCTTCATATGAAACCTGGGCATAGTCAGATGCCGCAAACTGTCGAGACGGTTGGGCTGGCCCATGCCTGCTCCGGTTAACCAGTACCACCCTTCACCTGTTTGAGTCACAATGGCAATGGCATTGCTCTTTAAATGCTTGCAGGCAGTAACACCAAATTTTGCAAGGTTTATTTTATCTGATCCAAATTCTTTTTCTGTTACCTTCTCAAACTGTGTATCCATTCCTTCATCCTCATCCTGGACAAGCATCCCGCCACTGATGGAGCGGTATAGCTTCTCACCTGTCTTTTCATCCTTAACAGGAACTTCAAGCAGGCGAAGGTTTTTCTTCTTTCCGAATACACCAA
Organism: Bacteroidota bacterium; assembly: GCA_023412195.1. Taxonomy (GTDB): domain Bacteria; phylum Bacteroidota; class Bacteroidia; order Bacteroidales; family Prolixibacteraceae; genus Mariniphaga. Next base: position 4,978 of record JAEYNZ010000154.1, on the reverse strand, counting down.
GAGCATCTTCAGTAAATCCTGGCGCAATAATGATCTCAACAAACCGGTTGGAAAACCACTCTGCCACCTCAGCATTCACTGTTCCGGTGAAACAGATGATCCCGCCAAAAGCACTGATCGGATCACCTGCCCATGCCAGTTCAAGCGATTGCATGATATCATTTGTAACAGCAAGTCCGCATGGGTTCAGATGCTTCACTACTGACACTGCAACTTTGCCTTCGATTTCAGATACTGAATGAAATGCATCACTGGCTGCTTTCCAGGCAGCATCGGCATCAAGCATATTGTTGTACGAAAGTTCTTTCCCCTGTAATACTTTAGCCCCTGCAATGGCAGGCCCTGAAGTTACATTATTGAACCTGTAAAAGGTGGCCTGCTGATGTGGGTTTTCTCCATACCTTAAAACCTGACCATCGTTCAGGCTGATCCGCGAACTGTCGCCTACACTGTTGAAATAATTGAATATAGCAGCATCATAATGTGATGAAACGGCAAATGCCCTTGCAGCAAATTTCTTCCTGTCATCAAGTGAGAACGAACCCTCCTTCTCATCAAGCAAATCGATTAATGGCTGGTACTCATTCTGCGAAGGAACAGTCACCACATCATTAAAATTCTTGGCCGCAGCTCTGATCAGTGAAATTCCCCCTATATCTATCTTTTCTATGATGTCCTCCATGGATGCCCCGGAGGCAACAGTGCTTTCAAAAGGATATAAATCAACAATCACCAGATCGATTTCTGAAATACCGTACTCCATAAGCTGGCTTACGTCGCCCTGGTGCTCACGCCGGGTGAGAATGCCACCGAAAATTTTTGGATGAAGTGTTTTTACCCTTCCCCCAAGAATGGAAGGATAACCAGTAAGGGTTTCTACCGGTGTAACAGGCACACCAAGGGATTCAATAAATTCCTTAGTTCCCCCCGTACTGATAATTTTAACATCAAGCCCGTTCAGCCGATGAATGATACCATCAAGATTTTTTTTGTGATAAACCGAAATAAGGGCGGTCTTAATTTTTTTAGTATCAGCCATTTATTTCATATTTCAAATTCGTTTGCAAAGATAGAAAAATCAGATAACATACTGTTATAAAACACATGCTTTGAAAGAATATTATCTTAAAAAGAAATTCTTCAATATTAATTTTTGTGAAAGCCTGTAATCCGGAAACTGAAGTACACACTAATGATGCTGATTTAGTTTTTATAAGGTAGAAAATTAGTTTATTTTCGCAACAATTGATTGATCATTATAAATAAAAATAGCCGATGCTGTTAATCAGGCTGATATTCGAAAGTTTTTCATTGTCGTTTAACTCCTTAAAGGCAAATAAGCTCAGGACATTTCTTTCCTTGCTGGGAATCACCATTGGAATTTTTGCCATCATCTCCGTATTCACTGTCATCGATTCGCTCGAAAGGTATATCCGCGACAGCCTCAATTCATTGGGCAGTAACATGGTATACATTCAGAAATGGCCATGGGGGCCTCCTGAGGGAGAAAGTGAGTACCCCTGGTGGAGGTACATGAACAGGCCTGTACCGCAGATTGAGGATATCGATCAGATTATGCGCCGCAGTTCAACTGTGCAGGGAGCTGTCTTCTTTTATGGTTTCAACCGGACTGCCCAATACGAGAGCAGTAAAATTGACAATGCAACGGTGCTGGCCACTACCTATGATCTTTTTGATGTGTGGAACCTGAAGCTTTCAGCCGGTCGGTATTTTACTGAAAGTGAAATGCAGTCAGGGGTACCTTTTACTGTAATTGGGGCCGTAATAGCCGAAAAACTTTTCCCGGGAGAAAACCCGGTGGGGAAATTTATAAAAATCCAGGGATTCCGTTTCCAGGTAATAGGCGTGTACGTGAAAACCGGGCAGGACATGTTCGGCACCAGCATGGACAATAACATCCATATCAGCACAGTTCGCTCCTTTTACATGCTGGATGTAAGGAACAGTGACAATGGCCAGACCATCTGCGTCAAAGCCAAACCTGGTGTAGAAACTGACCGTTTCATTGCCGAACTGGAGGGTATCATGCGAAGCATCAGGCGACTGAAACCTATGGAAGAGAACAATTTTGCCATGAACGAAGTCAGCATTATTTCCAACCAATTCGACCAGTTCTTTGCTGTTTTCAATATGGCAGGCTGGATCATAGGAGGCTTCAGTATACTGGTGGGAGGATTCGGCATTGCCAACATCATGTTCGTATCGGTGAAGGAACGCACACGCATTATTGGGATACAGAAATCGCTCGGCGCCAAAAGATATTTTATTCTGCTGCAGTTCATCTTTGAAGCCGTGGTATTATCCGTCATGGGAGGCGTTGCCGGATTGCTGCTGATATTTATCGGGACCATCTTCGTCAACCAGGCCACCGATTTCTCCATCATGCTCACAGCATCCAATATCATCCGGGGGCTCCTGATCTCCGGGGTCATAGGCTTCCTTGCAGGGCTGATGCCCGCACGCGCAGCAGCCAGGCTAAACCCGGTTGAGGCGATGAATGCTATTTAAGAAGTTACTTTCAAAAGCGACAGGGCTGCTTTTATTTGGGTTGCCTTTCTGATGAGGGTATTTAATCAAAAGTTTAAGACGAATCCTAATGACCTTAAGGACTTTAAAGACTTTGATACCTCATTTTGGCATTAAGTACATAGCTTTTTATAGTAACAGCCAAATATAATTTCAAATTTGGCTGTTACTATGTTTTTATTTATAGTTAAAGCCAGATATGAACAGCCAGATTTAATAAGCATGAGATTCCTCTCTCCACTGCGTTCCGTTCGGAATGACTGTGCCTATCGTTAGTTAAGGAAGGAGCATTGGAGGCGAAGCCGCCAATGCTCCTCCCCATTATCCCTGACAGGGCGATCGTCATTCCGACCGAAGGGAGGAACCTCATTCTGAAACACCTGTCTGTTTTCAACCAGAAGGGAGAAACCTCATTCTGGCGTTAAGTGACATTGACGAAACCGTTAATTGGGATTTGAAAGTGTATTCTGAAACCCAAATGCTAAAAACCAAACAAAGCCTGCGCGGGCGGAGCGCCAAAATACAAACCTCAGGCTGGCAGGAAAGCAATTATCTGGTGCGGGTAAAATATAAAAATGAAATATTAACTGCAAAATTGTTGGTGAAAAGGTAATGCAACCCAATCCTGAAAAGTTTCGAAAACCTGCCAGGATTCTGGGTTTAGTTATGCACCTATTCCTTTATTTACAAGTACAGATATTATCTGTAAATATCTTTTCTTTGTCCAACAGCCACTACTTTAACATTGATTTTTTCATCATCAATCTCATAAATGATTCGATAATTACCAACTTTAATACGATATGCTTCTTCTCCCTTTAACTTGATGCTAACCCTTTTCCTCGGGTTTTCAGCAAGCCCTGCGATAGCAGATTTGATAAGTGGTATAGCTTTTTTATCCAGCTTCATGATCTGCTTTTGAGCATACCGTTCAATGAACAACGCGTAAGTCATTGGTCATTATTTTCTATTTCCTTAAAAGCTTGATCAAAAGGGATTGGATCGCTCTTGTGTGCTTTTGCCCTGCGGTATTCTTTTATATCCTCCAGTTCTTCGGAATTGGCGATAAGCTTTTCATATGTCTTTATGGGAATTTGTACCGCTATTTTTTTACCGTTATTGTCTATAACAAAATTTTCCTTCATACGTGAAATATATTGCTTTCGGTTTCTCCACTAATAATTTTTCGTCATTGAAATCTAACAAAAATAGATAATAAATGATTTGTATCCAAAGAACATAAAAGGATGTAAATTAAGATGTCAAAAATCAAGTTTTTAAACCGCAACCATTTATAATTTACAGGCATCTTATAACATATAAATACCAAAAACTAAAAGATAAAACCAGATCCGACAATTAAAACGCTAAACTTTCCCGGTCTGCAACCAGGTTGCACAACCCTGCCATCCGCCATTATAGAAGCGTGACAGAAGGAATAGAAAATAACAAAAAAAAATTCCAGGTTACCGGCGGAATATTGAAAAGTACAGGCGGTACAACAACAATTAATTCTATTGTAATTTTTGTGAGGTTTGACGGCGCTTCTGAATTTTCCCAGAACCCGCGCCTATTATGATCCCCTTTTTAACTCAATCACCCAGCAATCGTTAAAAAATTATATAAAGGAGGTTTCATATAATCAAATGGATGTTAACAGTACATTCTATCCAATTTGCCTTCCGAGCACCAATTTGTCGTATGAGGATGACTATACCAGAGATTATTATATTAATGCTGAGTATGAAAACAATGGTTATAATGGATTTGCAGAAAGAACAGCCAGAGAACACGGGCTTGTAAAACGGGCGGTGGAGGCTATTGCCAGCCAGGTACCATCCGGTATAAACCTCGATGCCGACAATGACGGGAGAGTTGATCATGTTTGTATTATCGTCCAGGGCGGCTCAGCAAACATTGATCATGAAGATTTGCTGTGGCCTCATAAATGGACTTTGCAATCGCAATATGCCTATATCAATAACAAAAGTGTATATGACTATTTTAACCTCAATATCCCTATAGCCTTCTGCTATTAATTCCGAAGGGGATACAGAATTATTAAATATTATCCAATCAAAATATCGCCTGCTTCTTAGATGAACAGCAGGTACCTGTTAAGTATGTACCAGGTTACCTTCAGTTCCGTATTGAAGTTTCTATAAATTCGCGATAAACTCGCGATATATTCGCGACTCATTCACGATATACAGGCGATTTACCGAATTGATCCTGAATTTATCGCAAATTTTTCCTGAATAAGTCCTGCATTGTGATCGGTTCATTTATATCTTTGATACGGACTTAGATATAATTAAACGATAACCAAAAAATCATTCCTATGTCAGAAGTTGATCATTTATTCGACAGTGGCAAGGGTACCCTGGGGAACCTGGTTTTCTTCAGGAGGCTTGGCAAAACGTATGTAAGG
>JAEYNZ010000134.1 GCA_023412195.1 Bacteroidota bacterium | reverse complement strand
CTCGAATTCAATAGTGAATTGATTCATTTTCTTTCCAACAAATTCAAACTGCTGGATATTCTGTCTTACCAATTTTTCTATTTCATCGAAGTTTATGATTGGATCAATAAATACCCTCCAGTGTATTTCTATGATGATTTTTGTATCAGGATGGAATAAGGTTAACTGGTTAACCATAGAAGCAATATGGTTGTTGCCAGTTCCATTTTCATGCCATCTGCCCGGTGCATATTTAAACCCTAAGTTACGGAATAAAGTAATTGTTGCTTCAACATCTTCCTGTTTAATTAAGAAATCAAAATCACGGGAAATACGGCAGGTGGCATCACCATAAATCCGGTAAGAGAGCATTGGGCCCTTAAGGGGCAAAAACCAAATGTCTTTTTTAATAAATACATCAACAATTTCCAGAAATTTGGAAAGATGATTTAACTGGTGTAATTTTTCTTCAAAAACCAGTTGGTTTTGTTGCTCTCCAAACCAGGTGTTTATTTGCTGGTGGGATAAGCGGTGCCGGTTGTGGAGAAGTTCCCTTGTAAATTCCATTCAATAAGATTATTCTATGGTTATAAATTTGATTTAGGAAATGAAACTGTTATTTGGAACAAGCATAAAATCATAAAAGAATCATTTTAGCTGTAATAACCCTTTGTAAATTCATGGGTTTTCTTCAGGTAATGAATGATTAGCAAATCATTACTTATATCTGCAGCCTGGTTTGCATTTTGTAGATTTTTTATTGTTTTTTCTAACCTTTCAAAATCAATAAATTCCAGTTCAGGATTGTTCTGAAAATCTTTTAACTCCTCTAATAACCGATCCTGCGTTTTTTGTGTTACTGATTGAAAATGATAATAATTAACCGGGTCATTTTTTGTGCCGAGCAAAATTTCATCCGGTAGATATCCCTTTCCCAAAGTCCGTAAAATCATTCTGTTACCTGATCCGTTCACGAGACTTTTAGAGGGAACTTTTAACATATATTCTATAATTCGTTTGTCCAGTAACGGGTACCGGTATTCAATTCCATTGCGTTGGCCATGCACATACCAATCTGAGGTTCTTGCTGTGAGTGAATATTTTTTTAACAACTGCAGGTGAAAAGTTCTTCGTGAGTGGGAACTTAATCTTTCCTTACGTGGAATTAAGTTTTTGCCTATTTGCCCTTTCAGATAAGGATAGATTTCCGGAAAACATTTATATTTTAAAAATGATCGCCTTACAGAAGGAAATAATCCTTTATAGAACAATGCAGAAGAGAATTTTTTAAAATTCCGGACAGGATATTTTTTCAAAAAGACATCCCAGTTAAACTCTCTTATTAGGTCGGCATCAATACCAACTTCTCCGATACTGATGAATTCGTCTCCACCCCAGCCACTAAATATCAAATTAATGCCCCGGTCAACAGATGACTGGATTGTCTTATTTTCATAAATAAATTCACTGGGATGCCTCCAGTTTGATAAAAAAGCCAGGTAATCATTCTCATCAAAATTATTAAATATTGGAATGATGCTATTTTCTTTACACAGTTTTTTAACATTCAGCCGTTCATCCTTTTTAAATTTAATTTCAGGGTTTGCGCTTTCAGGAGACCAGGAGAAACCGTAAAATATTTGCTGATCATCATAAATTTTCCTCGTTAAAACTCCAACTAAACTTGAATCTAAACCTCCGCTTATATGAGCAGAGGCTGTATATTTATTGTCGGCTCTTATTTGGATGGCATCATTCAATAAACATCGAAGATCTTCTACAACCTGCTCAAAGCTTAAACCTTTGGATTTTTCAATTCGTTCCGGATGCCAATATTGTTCGCATTCCTGCTGGACTGAAGAAATCTTTATGTAATGTCCCGGATTTAATTTATGTATTTTTTTATGTGGTAATATTGAATAATTGTATCCTTCCTGTAGGAAGAAATTAATCAAATATTGCCTGTCAATTTTTTCATTACCAAAAAGAGCCTTGCTTAGTCCAATTATATCCGTCCCAAAATATAAAACAGACCCAATTACAGAAAATGCAACAGGCCTGATACCCATATGATCAGTTATTAGTATTACATGGTTGGAAGATTCGAAATAAAAACAAATTACAAAATCGCCATTTAATTTTTCAGCAAATGAGGAACCCCATTTTTCATAAGCTTTGAATATTAATTCAGCTGTAGTTGCTTTTTTATCAGTAATATTCAACAGTGACTGTAATTCGGACTTGTTATAAATATGTCCCTCTATCAGCACCAATGCTCCTGATTCCGGATCTTTGTAATAAATATCAGCATCCTCCGGCTGAGGAAGCCTTTTATCGGTAAGATAATATCCAACAAATGATCCGGATAAATATTTTTTTGTCAGACATCCAGACCATGATACATGGCTGGATATGCTTGATAAGAATTTATTCTGAAATTGTTCTGACTGAGTAAGTTTAACAGAGCCAAAAATCATAAATTTTAGGTAAGTCAGTTAAAAAGATGGAATAAGCGAACCTATTCCATCTTATAAGTTTTACTAAGAACCGGCGGTTGGGCCACCACCATCACCAAGGCCTTTACCAGGCTTTGATCCTTCTGGTTGACCTTTGCCAGGCCCTCCCAAGGTCAGATTCTTGATTGATAAACTTTGGACTGCTGGGGTTTCCCAGACTTTACTCTCGTGTTTCATAAAAAATAGATTTTAAAAATTAACAATATGAAAGTTACTAAATAACATCCAATTACACAAAAAAAAGTTAATGCATTTGGTAAATTATGGATGTTTCTTATTATTTGACAATTCTGGCAATATTTCAGTTTCAGGATTGATGATCATTTTGTCGAAATCTTCCTGTGATAAGAAATACTTGGTCAGTAAAACTTCAAGTATTAAGCATTTACCGATAAGACTATCAATTTCATGATTATTGACTTCTGTATCGTTTGATTCTTTTATTTCAGAAACTTGCGCCTGCAACGTTTTGAAGGGAGTTCCCCTGGGGATGTTAAATTTGGTAAAAGCTATATCTTCAACTTCCTTTCTGTATTTTTTTACATTTTCAATGATTTTAAGCGCATCAGCTTTTTGAATTTTTCCTTTATTAAAATTTACAAGTAATTTGCATTTGAAGCCAGAGCACACCATAGCCCTTTTTTGAGTATAAATGGTGCATTTACCTTCAAAATAGCTACAAGGCAGACGAAAATATTCAGCATTATCAACTTTAAAATACCTGTTTTCTATTTTTTCAGGCAATGTGCCTTTTTCTCCAGAATAAAGATTTGCTTTTTCATATAAAGTTCCGTCACAACATATTCCACAAGAAATGCAAATTTCCTGTTCTTCTGGTATTTGATTATCCTTATTCATGTATTTATTTTTTTATGAAGTTAAATTAAATTGTAGATTATCTGTTTTAGAGCGATATGACATGTTTTTCAAAAGTTGATCTTTTCAAACTTCAAAAATGTTTTACAATATCCATCAGAGTAACTCATCGGATATTGTTCATGTACTCTATTGTTCAGTTAAGTGAAGGTATTCTCCACCCTGAGGAACGATCTCAAAATCCTGTACCATAAGCCAGGCATGGGCAACAAGTTCCTTCCGGGAGTCACGGTTTACGCCAATCCTTAAAGTTGACTTTATTCCCCTTCGCTGCAACATCCAACTGGCTGCCAAGGATTGCACCAGACAGACATTCTTCCAGAAAGACAGCTTATTTGCCCTTCTGATTGCTACTTTAATAAGTTTAAGATTAGCGATATCAGCCTTTTCACTTGTGCCTTTTGATTTGATTGTCCGGATGCAAATCTTAAATGGCAGTATCATAAGCATTGCTTTAGCCATATACAGAAACAGTGTTGCTTCTGTAAAAAGAAACATTTCCCGGGAGGATAACCTAAAAAACTTTTGCAGAAATTTCATTGGTTTTCTGTAAAGGGTTATCCAGATGACTGCGTAAATGGTTTGCCATCTTTTCAATCATTATAGTTCGTGGCCGGCTGACTTTATAAACAATTACTGACCGGCTTATCGAAAGCAGTTTTTCAATATAGCTGATCTCGGTTTCCTGCATGGCCGATAAATACTCCCAACGATAAATTTCATTACGCAGTGCAGTAAATAATTCAATTCCTCCCAGTTTGCAAAATTCAATTTTATCTGTTTCTGTTACATTAATAAGGAACACCCGGTTTAATGGATGTTTTTGATGCAGTTCATTCTGCATAGGGAAGTAATATTTTTCCTTGCCGGAAGAGATAGCATTAAGATTACTGTTTTCCTGATTCAGCTGTGAAAGGGAATCGTTCCATAGCTTGATCCGGTCGGAAAGGGGAACAATTACCGGCAATTCATTTTCAAATACAAGAGGAGTCACATCATCGGTCAGGAATTCAGCTCCCGAGAGGCAAAAAGCTGCAGTAAGTGAAGATTTTCCTGCACCTGACTCACCGCAAAGCAGGACTCCCTGTCCTTTATATACAAAACTGCTGCCGTGAAGGGGCAGTATATTCCGCTGGTGCAAAATGGCACCATATACTGACCCGTTCAGGAATAATTCAACCGATGCCTGAGTAGCACCCTCTGCCGGGGCATATTCAACATCACGGCCATCCCGTGCATAATAGCTTCCTACACCCTGAACCTGCATGGCAAACTCATTTTGGTTTATCTGCCAGAAAGGATCAGCATGTAATGGGTTTGTTACTTTGCGGGTTTCTGCAACCCTCCTTAGAGTGACATCGGAAAGAGGAAAAACAGGATTCATTTATGACAATATAATTTGGTTTTTTTAATACTAATCTTCAATTTCTATTATCTCCGGGTGTTGTGTCCCGCCATTTTTTAAGGGGCCATTGTTTGTATAATACGAGTTTAGGGAGGTAAATTCAGGAACGATTTCCATCATTTTTTCCACCAGTTGTTCGCTGGTCATTTCATCTACGTCAAACAGAAGTCCATTTATCTGAGTGCTGACCAGATGATGATCATGCTGCCGCACCTTGCCTATAAGTATTTTATCATTGTAGGTAGGCAGCAAATCCTCCTTATTGTCGAGCAATTCTTCATAAAGTTTTTCTCCTGGCCGGAGATTGGTAATTTCTATATTGATATCCCGGTTTGGCACCAGGCCTGACAGAAGTATCATTTTTTCAGCCAGATTATAAATTTTTACAGGTTCACCCATATCAAATACATATATTTCTCCTCCATTGCCCATAAAGCATGCATCGAGTACAAGTTGACAAGCCTCTGGGATGGTCATAAAAAAGCGGGTGATGTCTTTGTGGGTCACAGTAACAGGGCCGCCATTTTCAATTTGTTTTTTAAAAAGTGGAACCACCGATCCATTCGAGCCAAGAACATTCCCAAAACGGGTGGTTATAAACTGTGTGCCGCCGGATTTGTTTTGTGCCAGCGACTGCACATAAATTTCACTGATGCGTTTCGAGGCACCCATAACATTGGATGGATTTACTGCTTTATCGGTAGAAATGAAAACGAATTTTTTCACACAAAATTCGACAGATAAATCAGCCAGAATTTTTGTGCCGCCAATATTAACCCGCACTGCTTCACAGGGGTATTGCTCCATAAGAGGTACATGTTTATATGCGGCTGCATTGATTACCATAGTCGGTGTGTACTGTTCAAACACCTTACGCAATGTTATGGCATTGGTAACATCTCCCACAATCACGGTAAACTTCGGATTGTTGTATTGGGCGATAATCTGATTTTGCAGATCGTACAGATCAGATTCGGCTTTATCCAGCAGTATTACATGATGCGCCTTGAATAAGATCAGCTGGTTAACAATCTCGGAACCGATAGAACCTGCAGCACCTGCAACAAGAACAACGGCCTCCTTCACGCCTTTATTAATTTTATCGCGATCGAGTTTGATGGTATCACGGCTTAACAGATCTTCGATTTTAATTGCTTTTATTTCCCGGGGAGATAGTTCCCCGTTCAGCCATTTATTTACGGAAGGCACTTCCTTCACCAGAATTCCAAAGGGCAGACATTTATCAACAATTTCCCTCTTTAGCCGGGGTTGTACCTCTTCATTATCAATAGCAATAACGATTTCTGAAATATTACTTTTAGGAATAATATTTTTGAATGCCCTGCTGACAGAGTAAATTGGAATTCCTGCCAGCCTTTTGTGCTGCAGAAAAATATTGTTGTCAATAAAGCCGATCAGCCGTATTTTCCTTGAATTATCCGACATTAGTACGTTCCTTGTCATTTCACCCAGGCTGCCTGTTCCATATATCATGATGTTTTTAACATTGTCGCGCTTTATAAACCACTCAGTATAAATCCCTTTTGCCATTATTCGCGACAGTAGGAGCAGATGGGAAGCAACCGTAAAATGAATGATAATAATGGAATAGGGGACAAGCAGTGGTGAATCAGATATTATCTGCCGGAGGAGAAATGAAAACAGCAGGAGCATTCCGCTTCCAACTCCCATAGCCAACAATATCCTAATAATATCTTCCGTAGTGCTCTGTCTCAGGATTCCTGAATAAGATCTGAGCAGTAAAAAAGCAATTGCATAAGCTATAACCGCCACGATCATTTCCTGATAATTAAGAAATTCTGCTGCCACCTGGATGTCGAAGTTGAAGCGGAGGATGTATGCCATTAACAGGGTGATCCATACGATGTACAAATCGAAAAGTAATACCAGCCAACGTGGCATATACCTTTTAGAGAAGTAATTTTTGAACCGGGTTATCATTTTGTTGAATATTAGTTTTAATTATTATGTTTTAGTGGCTATATTTTATAATGAGATAGAAGGGCGTATGTTTAAGGTATTACCTAAAAAATGGTTGACTGTGCAGTTTTAAACAATCTTTTCAGAGCGGATCAACCAATGCGATTATATTTGTAAAGCCTGATTTTTAGATGTGAATTTGGTTACTTTACTTTTATATATATCATTTCTTAATTTTTTTGTTTTAGCTTTAAATTTTGGTGAAATAAATACTGTTATTAAAAATTTTAAATCTATAATACTTCTTATAAGGAAGATTATTTCCAAATATAACTGGACGTTCTTATGGATTCTATTACCAGGATATAAGTGGGATAAATTATAGCTTAGTAAAGCAACAGCAGCTCTTATAAATTTATATCTTGAATATTCGTCTTTGTTTGTTTGATAAATTTCTTTAAAAATATTATAAGCTGCAGTTTTGTTAATTATCCCCTGTTTCAAACTATAAACTCCACCTTCATGGATTCGGTAAACTCCCATAATTTCTGTAAAATAGAACCCATTTCCAATTTTCAATAGATGGTAGAATAAATGATTGTCTCGTAGGTATTTATATTGTGTTAAATTTTTAATAATAATGTTATCATTTCTAAAGACTGCAGTTAATGTCTTCCAATGCTGAACCTTTTTTTTGGTCATTCAAAGTAAATGGGTAGCCATTTTCATTATCATTAGCTTCTGATTGAGCTAAAATTACGTTTATTGATTCCTGCTTATTTTGGTAAATTATTTTATACCCCCCTAAACAGAACATATATTCCTGGCTTGCTTCCAAAACGTCAACCTGCTTTTGCAATTTATAGGGATCAGTCCAATAATCATCACCTTCGCATAAAGCAATATATTTACCTCTTGCCCTGGGATATAAAAGATGAGTAAAAGGTTTTATTCCTTTTGAATATTGGTTTTCTTTTTGAAATACTGGTTTTATCAGGTGGGGGTATTTTTGTTGGTATTCTTTAATAATTGCTGCTGTGTTGTCAGTTGAACAATCTTCGTGTATTAAAATTTCTACCGGGAAATTGCATTTCTGGATCAGAAACCCATCAAGTGCCTCACAGATAAATTTTTCATGATTATATGTTGAACAACAAATAGAAACTATTGGAGCTTCAGAAGTATATAAGGTCGTTGATTCAATCATACCTGTTCAAAATTAAGGGATTTAATCACTTTACATGGATTTCCAAAAGCAATTACATTCTCAGGGATATTTTTGGTAACTACACTACAACATACTGGTGAGGTACGCTGTAAAAATGCTGGTCATGAGTGATCTGGACATAGTAAGTAGAGTTTACAGTAAAATCCTTGCGATATTTAAACAGAAATGGGTTCTGTGGCAAAGGTTTTAACAAAGGTTTTTCCTCCTGGATGAAACGCTGATTCCGGCTGTATGAACGTCCTTGCATAAGCTCATTGTTGTGTTTATCCAAAAGCTCAAGTATTCTGCTGTTAAGTGCCTGTAAGCTATAAAAAACTTCATTTCGCATACGGGCATAAACCCTCCGATAAACAATATTAACGTGACTTTCAACATGCCCTTTGTCGGTTGGTTTACCTGGTCGTGTTGCAATAAGATTCGTTTGGTAATGGACTGCCCATTGAACTGTGGCATCATTAAAAGTTGGCTCATAGCGGTCAGCCCGTTTTACCCACTGCCGCATGTTATCACTTTTAACGCTTTCGGTGACTCCTCCAAAATATTCCAGGGATTTATTTAGTCCATAATAAAATGATTCCTGCCGGGCATCACGTAAACCTATTGCAAAAGTTTGACCGCTGTAAGGAAGTGTGCAAACCAGCACAGGGCAAGCTATTTGCTCCCCGGTTCCTTTATCAATGATGTAAAGGTAGTCGCCTGCAAAATCTACTTGCATCTCCTGACCCGGTATATGTTCATGATGGTAACTATATTTTTTACCCTTAATGTACCGGTTTAGATAGTGCTTGAACTGTGTATATCCATAACCCTCGGAATAATCTGTTCGATATTCTTCCCACAGAAGTAGTTTAGTTACACCTGTCCTTTTTAATTCCTTGGAGTATCCTGGGAGTAATGGCTCCAGTGAAGAGAAACGTTCATCGGGTACGGCTTCATGCACTGAAGACATTGATAGCAAGAATGATAAAGTAGCATCATCCAGGTCCAGGAGTTCCTGGTAACTTTTTCCTGATGCCCGGATTCGAACTGCGTAAGATGATACAATGTTACGGCTCATCCGGAGTTGTAAACTAATTTTGCGCTGGGAAACGCCTCGTTCTAGAAGTTGGATTAATTGTCTTGTTCTTAACATGCTGATTCGTTTATTTGCCATTTTGCCCAGTTTTGTAGTTTTAATACAAAACTATCAGCTTAATAAACTTTATCAGCCTGTTTCATTTAGCTATTTAATCCACTTAAAAAGTGGCTCTGTTTGCTCCGCTACAGATGGCTCTATTTGCTCCGCTACGGGTGGCTCTGTTTACACCGCTACGAGTGGCTCTGTTTGCTCCGCTATATATAGTGACAGGTATGGTACTTCCAGAAACTCAGCAAGTTCTTTTTCCAGTTGTTGATGAAAAGGACCGTTATTGGTGAGAATTTTATTCTTCCAAATTTCTTCCAGATAAGGAATAAACTCTTGCAGGTCGGGCAAAGCAGGCTGAGTTACATATATGGGAGAATCTAAAATTTTGTATTTATCTACATAACCGGGAGATTCAAATGTATTTGATGTTTGTTTTTCGATAAATGCCAATATTTCTTCTTAATTCATAACGATAATTATTGAAGGATGGAAACATTCAGAAAATTTTAGCTAAATGTTAATTCATTACGTATGAGAATTCGTCTGCTAAAAATCAAAATTTATCTATTTAACGATTGCAACAAGATATCCATATTGTTTTTTAACAACCCTTATAAAAAAAAGCCTTTCATAGGGTTCTAACCCAAATAAATATATTGAAACGCTTGTGCTAACTATCGAAACCAATACCACAGAAATAAAACGTTGTATGGATTCTTCAAATGATGACTGCACCAGTAAGGGCGGAATCATTGCAGTAAAGCCAACAATTATTGTTTTTGAAACAACATCAACAAAAAAATCTTTTATGTTGAGATGAACCAAATTTCGTAAAATCCACAACCGGGCAATCAAAGCTAAAACTGAAAAGAATATGCTGATATAAATAGTCACTTGCGGCGGATATCCCAGTTTTAAAAAGATCCATGAAAACGGTAAAATCAAGAAGAGCAACCCTCCTACAGTCAGCTGAAAGTTTTTAATCCTGCCAGAGGCATGGGCAGCTGTCATTAAAGGACCTGAAAGGCTGCTGATCAATTCATTCAAAATAACAAGTTGTGTAAAAATGATCGTGTATTCAGGAATAATTTTTAGCCAGATTTTAAGAATAATTTTGGTTTCCAAAAGGATGGGTAACGACAAAAAAAGCAGCAGGAAAAATGAATACTTGGCACCCTGGGAAATCAGCTTGTGCATGTATTTTAAATCATTGGATGCATAAGTTTTTATAATCTGGGGTTTCATTGCTGTCTGGAAATTATTTACAAACTGATGCACTGCCGCTTTTACTGAATAGGCAATTCCCCGTGCGGCATTAACAGCAGGGCCGAAGAAAATATTCAGAAGCATGTTTACCCCCTGCCCTGACAATACTCCTGCGGCATTTCCCCATAGATTCCAGCCTGCAAAACTCATAAGTGTTTTAAAAAGAGACCTGTCCCATATAAATTTATATCTACTCTCCTTAAAATTTCTATTGCTATATAGACCATATATGCCTCTTATTATTAACGAAACCATAAAAACAAGCACTGAATACAATTTAAGTTTATCATATCCAAACCACTGAAGCATGAATACGATGAAAAGCTGCAGGCTTACCTCCACAATGCTGACATATGCATACACATTCATTCTCTCATGCGCAATAATCAGGGCATGGTATGGAATGCTTAATACAGCAACCATAAAAGTCAGGATTGAAAACTGGTATGCCCAGTTGGCAGCATTCATCCTTTCAGCAGGAATATTCAGGTGGGTATTTAAGAACCAAAGTCCCACAGTTTCTGCAAGTATGAATATGACCACTGCGATCATTGCATGGATGTTGAGGCTCATGCTGAAGACCCTTGCCATTTTAATAAATTCACCCCTTCCCAATTCAAAGGAGAGGAAACGGGTAGTGCCTGTTGTCATAGCACTGTTCAGGAAACTCAGCATAATAACAATTCCCCCTACAACATTATAAATACCATAATCTTCCACCCCCAGGGTATTCAGGATAATTCTGGAAGTATACAGTCTCATCCCCAGAATGATAATCATGCGAAAATAGAGCATGAGGGTATTTTTAGCTATGCGTTTATTGGAAGAAATGGTCATTATGGATATAAATCAAGTTAAAGGTGACAATTCCTTATCAAGAATATTATACTGCCCATTTTTTAGTATCTGAATTGTTTGATTGATTTAAAATTTCCTGATCTATCATGTCAAAAATGCCTGAATCAACTGTAATATCAAACTTCCTGGCAAAAAAATGGGGAAGATTGTTGAGTTTCTTAAAATCATCTATTCCTAAAATATATGGATGGCCGGTAAAGGGCTTTCCTATATCTCTGAAATGTGAGTAAGTCAAACAGTTTTGCTTGAGATCAAGTGCCGGATTTAACTCTACTAAGGAAGCAACTTCCGTTTGCATCACCATAATCTGGAAGAAAGTCTCTTCAGGTGAAAAGGTTTTACTTAGATATTTCACAACTTTATCATTTGGATCAGAATACCTCTGGTGAATGATGTTTATAGCTTTATCAGGTAAAATCCACCAGGCTGAACCTCCATACAATTTGCAACCTTCATGGTTTAACTTTTTAAATGGAGTTTCAATAAATAACTTTAAAAATTTAAAATAACTGTATATAGGCAATTTAATGAGCATATTTAAGAATCTTCTTAATTTTCCCGGCTTCCAGCGATTGATAAAAAAAAGTAAAACCTTATTTTCAAGTGGTAGGGTTTTGAACTTACCTTTCATCCAGTTCCTGGGATGATATGGAGTACAATCGATGTATGGTTTAGGGTAAGATTTCTGAAGCAGATTTATTAAATCATCAATCGGTTTTATAGGAAAATCCTGTCCGCTAAGTAAAGCAAAGTATTTATATCCTTTGTTTTTTTCAATTTCAATTTTTTTTGCTTTTTTTACAAGTTCCATAGTAGCATCAACCAAAGACCACAAATATATAGAAGCAGAAATACGGTTGTCAGACAGAAAAACTTTATCTTTATTAATATGAAGAAGAGAGTTGTATTCGGCTTCTGATAACTTCCATTTTTTATCAAGATGAATAAATATATCTAAATTATCATGAAGCAAAGAGTTAATTAATTTTTTGAGTTGTCCCAGATTTTTATGAGCAAGTATCAAGATAGCCAGTTTCATTTCATTATTTCCGGATGATTCTTTCATTTAAGTCTATAACTTTTCATTATTGATGAATAGTTTCCTTTTCAATTTTATTCCTCATTAAGTATTCGTCTAATACGTTAAGTATTTCTGAATCAACAGTAGTATCAAATTTCCGGGCAAAGAACTGCGGAAGTTTTATTAGCTTATTGAAATCATTTTTCGACAGGATATAAGGATGTCCTGTAAAAGGTTTTCCTTCATCTCTAAAATGTGCATAGGTCAGACAGTTTTGAAGGATGTCATTCTTCTCGTTTACTTCAACAAGATTGGCCACTTTTGATTGCATTGTCATAATTTGGAAAAATGTTTCTTCCGGGGTAAATGTTCTGCTAAGTAAATTTACTATTAAATCATTAGAATTGAAGAATCTTCGATAAACTTCATCTATCACAACATCGGGTAAAATCCACCAGGCTGAACCTCCATATAAAGAACATTGTAGTTTAGTCAATTGTATAAAGGGAGTAGGAATAATGATTTTCAAAAAGTAGAAAAATAAGAAGAAAGGAAGTTTTATTACTTTTCGTAAAAGGCAAGGTTGCATGTTCTGTCTGAACCATAATTGAAAGTTATTTTCAATAGGTAATGTTTTAAATTTCTTTTTTAACCAGTTTTTTTTATCAAATGGGGTACAATCAATAAATGGTTTTGGATAAGATACTGATAATTTATCCAATAACAAGTTCAACGATTTAATAGGATAATCTTGTCCGCTTAACAGCGCATAATAATGAAATTTGATTTCTTTCTTCTTTTCAACCATTTTAACGGTTCTGATAATTTCCATTGTCGCCTCTATCAAGGACCATTTGTCCAGAAATGCTGAAAATCTGTTCTCGCAGATAATTAAGTGGCTTTCATTAATTTGTTTAATGGATTCAATTTCATCCTTTCCAATTCTCCATTTTTTGTCGAGATGCACAAATACGTCAATGTTCCCATGAAACAGATTTGTAATTAACCTTATTAATTGATCCAGATTTTTATGAGCAAGAATTAAAATGGCCAGTTTAATTTTATTATCTGAAAGTACTCTTTCCATAGCTGGAATTACATTATGATCTTACAAACGAATTTCAATTATATAATTGATTCATCATTTTGTTTTCTATTAATCCACCGTTTATTTTTTTGGATGCATAACTCAATATTTCATCCAGATCTTCAATGGACTCATCTAAGTTTGCAGCAATTTCAAAAGGATGAAACCAAAAATGGAATGCTTCACCTCTTCTAACCGCTCTGTTTATTCCTTTTTTTGATTTTCTGACTGCAGATTTCCACATGAGAAAGTTTCTCCAGCCATTATACCTGAAATAACATAAGTCTCCCTGGATTTTTAATAAATTATTTTCACCTGATTCTACTTTACTTGTAGAAGGTTCCAAGGCAAAAAATCGATCAAGGATATGAGCAATGCGTTTAATTTTATTATTTTTTATATTCGCTATCCCTTCTGTATTTTTACTTCGGTATATTTTAAATCCATACTTCTCCAAAATATCATAATGACCCTCTGAATTAAACGGGAAAATAAAAGAATTTGGTTTAATACCATGTGGTTCAGAAACTTCTACCCATTTCTTTATATCCGAGTCAGCACAGGCTTTATCGCAACCTTTATCCCCAAACATGATGTGACTGAAACTATGAGATCCGATTTCCTGTTGCACCTTACAGTCCTTAATCATTTTTATGATATCATCTCCATACCAGATTGAATTATCTCCATCTCTCCCACATGGATCATAGTAAAACCAGTCTTTTTTAAACCAACTGTAGTCTGGCCGTAACACATCAGGATGTTTTATTCCATTTACCTTACTGCAATGATCCAGCATCAGGTGGCCAACAATTGCCCACGTTGCAGAAATGTGATATTTTTCAAAAAGTCTTAAAATTTTTTTGATGGCAGCTCTTGTGTTATAAAAGGATTCATGCTTCCTTTTCAATACTTCTTCATCATAAATACTTCCCCATGCAAGTTCGGTATCGATGCTAATTATAAATTTTGCTTTAGATTTACCCTGGTTGTTCATCATACACATGGTTTTTTACATCATGCAAATAATACAAAAATGTTTGATATAGCTTTTGGGTGAATTCATCAATCAGTTCAGGTACCTGGTTGTGGTCATGCAAATGTTTAAAATGATGAATTTTGGTTGCCAGATTTTGAAGTTCTATAGGATAAATGAGATGATTATCCAACCGAAAGAAGCCATCATCTTCAGGCTCAATTTTCGTGATAAGGTGTTTCTGAAATGATTCAATAACATCGTCAATATAATAAAACAACATCATCCTGTCTGGTTCATTTACAACAACCGGAAGATTATTTGCCACATTATAACAAAAATTTGCAACTACAGAATGATGATTGGGCAAGGCATACCTTCCAAAGGTATTCTTTAACCGGTATATAATAGCTCCGGAATTCATCCTTGCAGCATGCTTTTTTAATGCTTCTTCTGCTGCAATTTTGCTTTTGCCATATTCCGAATCAGGACCAGCATAGGTGGATGAGGTTAATAATACCGGACATGAGTTATTATGCTTTTGCAGCAATGTCAGGACATCCTCAAAAAAGACCCGGTTTACCTTATCAAATTCAGAAGGAACCGGAGGCCTGTGGACTGCTGCCAGATGATAAACAAAATCGCAAACTCTCGTATAGTCGTCCAGTAAAGAATCGTCTGATTCTCTATCAAAAGGTAAAATTTCAATTCCCTTTTTTCCAGTCAAAGCTTCAGTAAGATTCCGGCCAATAAATCCTTTGTTACCAGTTATAAGAACTTTCATTTACGACCCCTTTC
Organism: Bacteroidota bacterium; assembly: GCA_023412195.1. GTDB lineage: Bacteria > Bacteroidota > Bacteroidia > Bacteroidales > Prolixibacteraceae > Mariniphaga. The sequence goes on along the minus strand of JAEYNZ010000134.1, from coordinate 40,572 downwards.
CATGTTGTCAATTCCTCCTGAACTTCCCTTAACCCTAATAACTTGTCTTTAATTTGTTTTTTGGACAGGATGGTTGTTTGTTCGGAATTATATTCCTTGGCAGATTTTAACGACTGTGAACCCTCTTCCAGAAACTTGGCATAATTCAAATTCCGGTTATCAGCCGGTACTCTGAAAAAGTGACCCATGTCGATGGCACGTGCTGATTCTTCCTTGGTTAACAATACTTCATATATTTTTTCACCATGCCTGACTCCGATGATATCAATGGGATTATCTGCATTAAATATTTCCTTTACTGCCTGGGCCAGATCACCCATGTAACAGGAATCCGCTTTCTGAACCATGATATCGCCTGCCTTAGCATGTTCAAATGCATAAAGTACCAAATCAACAGCTTCATCCAGGCTCATTATAAAGCGTGTCATTTGTGGTTCCGTTACAGTAATATTTTTTCCTGATTTAATCTGATCAATGAATAACGGAATAACTGACCCGCGGGAACACATAACGTTTCCATAACGGGTGCCACAGATAAGGGTCTTCTCAGGTGATACTATGCGGGATTTTGAAACAAAAACCTTTTCCATCATGGCCTTAGAAATTCCCATTGCATTTACCGGGTAAGCTGCCTTATCGGTTGAGAGGCAAATAACCTTTTTAACACCTTGATTGATTGCAGCTGTTAAAACATTGTCGACTCCCAATACATTTGTTCTGACAGCTTCAATGGGGAAAAATTCACAGGAAGGCACCTGCTTCAATGCTGCAGCATGAAATACATAATCCACTCCATGCATTGCATCGCGAATACTCCCCGGGTCTCTTACATCGCCAATATAAAAGCTAAGCTTTTGACTGTTGTATTTTTTCCGCATTTCATCCTGCTTTTTCTCATCTCTCGAGAAAATACGGATTTCTCCAATTTGTGTTTTCAAAAAACGATTCAGGACTGCATGGCCAAAACTGCCAGTACCTCCTGTAATTAAGAGTGTTTTATTGGTAAACATATTTTCTTCTATTAAATTTTATTGAACAGATTATCTTTTTTTACCCTCGGGGAGTTATCTCACAAGCTGGTTGTAATAACTCACTCTGATCATCATTTTCATCAGAATTATTTATACTAAATTCCAACAAATCATGACCTTGTGTTCTTTTTTCGATAGGTGGCAATTCCATATAATTACCATATAAAGATTTTAAATAATGATCATATTTATTTGGTAAGTAGACTTCTTTACCTTCGAAGATTCCCATGGATAATGGAAAAAAAGTTTCAACAGGCTGGGTTTCTCCATATACTTCTTTTAATCCACTGGGAATGGTACAATATTTATTTCCATTACAGGAAGTTATAAACAAAGTATAAAGACGATTCCATCTATATACAGACATAAAGGAAGTCAATCTTCCGATTACCCGATACCGGATGACCTTCCTGGCTTTTGCATGGTGGTTATTATTCAATTGGTAACTGATAATTATCCGGATGATTCTTGTAAAATATGTTGCTAAAAATAAGAAGATTAATCTGATGAATCGGTTGTCTGGTAAACGTTCAATTGGAAAAATATCCACAAAAATCCCCGTGGGAGATCCATCAAAAAAAGTATCGGTTTCTATATATGTTGTACCCTTCTTCATGATTTTTGCAAATATTTTCTGGCCGGAATGTGTCTTGTTCAAGTCAACCAGATCATATTTTTCCCCAAGTTCTTTTTCGAATATTTCTAAAAGCTTATCATAGTCCTTTCGAGGCATATTTAAATCCATATCATCATCCCATGGTATAAATCCTTTATGTCTGACTGCACCAAGGCACGACCCGCCTCCCAGCATGATTTTCAAATCATATTTCCTGCACACTTCTGCCACATCACAATAAATTTCAAGCAAAACCTTTTGTAGTTCCTTTAATTCAGCATCTGATAGCCGGTAGGATTTCGTTTCTTTCATCAAAATAAATTTGATTGATAATAGAGAATATACTAGTTTAACCTTATTTGTCCCAGTAAAGATTTATGGGGTTAATGTTGTTTCAGAATCTACCTCACTTTGTTTTATTTGAGCTGCAGAGTTACAGAGACTGAAACCAACAACAGGATGTTCTCCCTGCCTTTTATCCAATGGAGGAAGCTCCATATAATTCCCATATAAATTTTTAAGGTATTTATCACAGTTATTTGGTATATTGACTTTTACTCCTTCGAAAATTCCTTCTGACAATGGGAAGTAGGTATCAACAGACAGCAATTCCTTATATACGCCATGTCCGCCACTAGGGACAAAACAATATTTTTCACCTTTGCAGGAACTTATGAAGACTGTGTAAAATTCGTTCCATTTATATGCAGACATAAAAGAAGTTAACCAGCCAACCAATCGGTATTTTGCAATTTTTCTGCATTTAGAGTTAGGATTTGAACTTAATTGATATCCGGTTATAATTGAAATTATCTTGGTGAATATGTTGGCAAAGAATAGAAAAATTGTCCTCAAAAAACGGTTGTCAGGTAAAAACTCCAGAGGAAAAATATCAACGAAAATACCTGCCGGAGATAAATTAACATTTGTAACAGTTTCTATAAACGTCGTATTCTTTTTCATTATTTTGGCAAATGTTTTTTGTCCTGAGTGCGTTTTAAACATATCAACTAAATGATACTTTTCCTTTAGTTCCTTATCAAAAACCTCCAAAAACTTATTGTAATCATTTCTTGGCATAATTAAATCGATATCATCATCCCATGGAATGAACCCTTTGTGCCTGACTGCCCCCAGGCAGGAGCCTCCTCCCATAAGCATTTTTAATTCGTATTTTTTGCATACCTCTGCAACATCACAATAAATGCTCAATAAAACTCTTTGTAATTCTTTTTTTTCTGATTCAGAAAAACTGTAAATTTTAACTTCATTCATAAGATTTAGTTTTAGGGAGTGATTTTATGGTACGATAAATGCCTTCTGAAAGCAAAACCTTTGGCCTCCAGCCAAGCGACTCTGTTTTTGAAGTATCAAGTTTTACCCTTTTGTAGTTGCAATAACCTGGAACAGGTACTTTTTCATTTTTAACAAAAACCTTATTGTCATTTCCTGCAGCAGATTGAATCAGCCTTGCAAGCTCAAGGATCGTGACAGGTTCCGATTCATTTGCAATGTTAAAGGCTTCGTTATTTTTGCCTTCTGTCAATACCCTGAAGATGGCTTCCACAGCATCCGTTATATAGCAGAATGCCCTTACAGCTGTGCCGTCACTTTTTAAATGAATATTCTTTTGGGTCAGGGCATCAGTGAGTAAATCGGCCATGATCCTGCCATCATTCTCTAGTTGCATTCCCGGACCGTAAACGTGCGCTATTCGTAATGTGTTAAAATTTATCTGGTGTTGTATTGAATAGCTTTTTAGCAAGGTCTCTGCCATTCTTTTACTTTCAGGATAACATGAACGGGAATCCAGGGGATCGATGATTCCCATATCGTTCTCAGTAGTCATATCTTTACCTTCGACTTTCCCATATACTTCCCTCGTTGAGGTAAAAAGGACTTTTTGTGTATTTGTTTTTCTTGCAAGTTCCAGAACATTTATAGTTCCCAATGTATTTGCCAGGGCTATACCTGCCGGATCATTTAAAATGGAGTAAGGACTTGCAGCACCTGCAGCATGAAATATATAATCGATTTCAGTTTGAACCGTAATCTTATCACATACATCCTGAACTAAAAAATTCATATAATCCGACTCATTGCCAAACACCTGTTTAAGTTTATTCCTGTTGCGGGCCAGCAGTAATAATTTCATTCCAAAATTTTCATGCTCATTGAGATACATTAACATAAATGTAAACCAGGAAGCCAGCATCCCGGTTGATCCTGTAACTAAAATGGTTTTATTTTTCAGGAGTTCCCAATTAACTGAGGCCTGATACAATATCTTTAAATCATCTGCTACTGCCGGACTTGTATAATTTATCATAAACTGTATGGAATGAATTTCCTGCAGGTATCAACTAATGAGTGGCACTTTCTTTTAAACTTGCATTATAAGAAAGCTGGGCATTTTCTTTTGCTTCAACAATAGCTTTAAAAAAGTAATAATCGGCAGGTGTTGTAATTTTGATATTCTCAACCGGGCCCTCAACCAGTGTCAGTGGTTTACTATACATGCTCATAAGGGTGCATGAGTCAATAGAATTTGTAATTCCTTCCTGTTGAGCTTGCCGGTGTACGCTTATGATATCATTTAAAACAAAACTTTGAGGGGCCTTGGCAAGTTTTGATAATCTCCTTTGGGGTATTTCTACAACTGACATATCTTCATTCACCAAAACAAATGTTTCAACGGTTGGTGCAGTAGTAATTGCACTTCCGCATTTTTTCACCTGTTCAATATTGTCGGTGATTATTTTTTCATTAATCAGAGGCCTGACTCCATCGTGAATCAATACTACAGAATCATCAGGGAAAAGCTTTTCTGCCGCAGCCAAACCATTAAATATTGACATTTGACCTGATTCTCCCCCCGGCACAATTGCTGAAACCTTTTTAATGTGAAATTTTATCAGAAGTTTCTGCAAATACATAATCCATTCAGGGACACATGCCACTATGATTCCATCAATCTGAGGGTGATGTTCGAAAACTTCAAGAGTATATATGATGATTGGTTTCCCATGAAGTTGCAAAAATTGCTTTGGTTTTTCTTTGGAGTTCATTCTGACACCAACTCCTCCTGCAAATATTATGGCGATATTCATATATAAGTCGTTAATGTTTGTTTATTGAGTGGAATATTTTAGCTATTGCTGGACCGGCATTATTGGCTGTTTTTGTATGTCTGGTTGTCCTGCCAGTCTGCTGAAGTGCAAAGCAGTATATTCCGGAAGATTTTTTCTGAAGGTTTCTAATAGAATTTCAGAATTCAAAGTCTTATTATAGGTTGATTCCAGAAAATATTTCAGTCTTACCGCATTATCATGGAAAAGATCTTCATCCATTTTGATCATTAAGGCCAAATCATATTTTTGGAAATATCTTAAATTAACATCATTTTCCAAATAATAAAAATGAATAATAGGTTTTCCTATGGACATGTAATCAAAAATTTTGCTGGAGATGTTGGTTGAATTTGAAACGCCAAGGTTTATAAGAAAATCTGCATTAGCAAAAATGTTATCAATTTCAGCATGTGGAACATAACCATGTCTGAAAATTGCATTGTCGGATTCATTCTGAAAATTGATTACATCTCCTTCACAATCGCCCCTCGTATAAAAATGTAAATTGTAATCTTGGTTCATGTTTGCTTCTAAAAATAACCGGTGCATATAATCCGGATTACGGAAGGTTTTGAAAAGCGTTCCCATATATACCAGGTGTTTTTTATCATTGGAGTATAGCTTCTTTGTCAATACCGGTTGTCGTGGTGAAAACAGGGGCGTATCCAGGAATACCATTTTGTTCCTGTAAGGTTCATATTTTCTATTTTGATGGTGAATCATATGAGTTTCCATATTATAAACCATATCAAAATGATCATATACCATTTTCTCAAAATTCCAGCAAAGTTTATCCCTGAGAAAAAGCGGCAATTTCTTTTTACCTGCAAGAAATATCAGGGAATCTAGTATATACGCTCCTAATTTAATCTCAGGAAATCTTTCTTTTAATTTTGCACCTGCAAACAATGTATCCTCAGGATTGAACAGAGCTATTACAGCATTAAATTTGTGCTGCTGGTACAGACCCACTGCTTTATTGTAATATCGGGTTACTGCGATTTCTGAAGCCATTGGGAACTTGTGGATCAGGAATAGTTTTGCAATTTTATTTAAAGGTTTTGCTATCTGGATTGCAATTTTTCCCCAAAGTGACTCAATGTGATCTTCACCGTAAGTACGCAGAATATAGAACAATCTCATTTTTATATAATGGATTTTCACTCCTTCATATACAGATGGTGCTTGTTGCCCATTCCGTTTATATGCAATTACATGAACATCACAACCAGCTTTAATTAATTCCACTGCTACACGATGTAGGCATATGCCATTGGGCATGGGTTTAGGATAATAAAAATCATTTAGAAAAAGAATTTTAAACTTGTTAATTGATGCCATCCTAATATGTCGGTTAGTTAAGATCTAATGCCGGTCTGATACCTGAAGATGCCAGTTATTTATATCGCGTATATCATTTCCATCAACAATAAAATCCTTATCCTCAGGCTGCAAATTCAAGGGTCGCACCAGTACAGGGAAACGTAATCGGCCAAATTTTTCAAGTAAATAAACCGGTTCAGCAATAAAACCGCATTCTGAAAGAAGTTTCTTCTCTTCTGGTAAGAAAGCATAACTTCGCAACTGAACTAACCCCAGTTTTCTAAATGCTGCTTTTATCATCAGATTAAAAATCTTATCGTTTATTGTTTCAAATTGATCGATGGCACCTTGTTTGTCGTTAACCTTCTTGATTATAAGATAACCCTGCAATTCTTTATCATTATAACAATAAACACAGGTGTATTTTTCAGATTGTAATGAATATCTCCATTTAAAAAATTTTTCATCCCTAATATTACTCCATCTCTTTGGATTTCGAATTTTTAAATTAAAAGATGAAAGTTCGGTACTTCTGACTTCCGGGGTGACTTCTATTTTGTTATTATCTTTTACAAAGAATGCATTATCTGAAACTTTTTGTTTAAAATTATTATTAACAAGGTTCAGTAATGAGAATTTAAAATAGAAACGCCTGAGCCCGTTTGATTTTTGCCAGTTTTGCTTGAGATAAACAGGCATACTGGGTTTTGAGGTAGATGTATTTATTAGTATGGTATTATTATTATTATAAAGTTTATTTAATTCTTCCATGCATTTATCGTTCAATGCTGATATGATCCCTTTTCTGCGATGCTCCCGGTGGATATATGTATCCGATGGACTGAAGACAAAATATTCTTTTTCATTCTTTATAAAAATCTGTGATATGAATGCCCGGAATCCGATGACGTTATTATTTTCAGTTGCCAGAAAAATGACAGGCTTTTTATATGGATTGTTCTCATAACGCCATTGAAAAAGTTCATACCTGCCGCTTTCACCATATTCTGCCCACATACCTTTTAACAAATCAATTATTGCAGGTTTGTAAAGGGAAGAATACATTATAATAGTAAAGGTACTGATGGTTTGATTCATATATTAAAATCTTTGTTTCATCAAATTATATATGAAAATTTTTTTATATATATAATTCGGACTCAGCTTACGTGTTATAAAATTAATAATCTTTCCCAATAAATTATTTGAATTTAAACCTGTTTTGTCAAGAAACCGTTTTCTATAAAATTCTAAATTCAAGAATATCCTTTCGACACAGCTTACATAAGGATAGATGTACTTTAGCTGCATTAATCTTCTATGTAAATAAACATTATTGAAGATTTTTTTTTTAGTACCTAATGACCATACAGATTTTTCATGTTTTCTGTAAAAAACTGTTGATTTATTCAGATAATCAAATTTAAATCCACATTTCGTAGAATTTAATGCGAATGGATAATCTTCTAATAATGGAAATTCTTCATCATATCTAATTTTATCCAGTACATTTTTTGAAATAAAAAGACTAGGTGTATTCCCAAAATACTGTCTTAATAAAAATTTATATTGTTGCTCTGCTGAAATATTTGGAAGAAGCATTTTTACACCAATAGGAGGGTGATTTTCTTTAATAATAAAAATTCTGTCTTTGATTTGTCGAAATGTACTCACATTAGATATCAATATATTTATTGAAGTATTATTTTTTATAAAATTAATATTATCTAAAATACAATTTGACATGAGAATATCATCCCCGGCAATGCTTTTAATCCAATCACCTTTACACATTGCGATTGCTCTATTTTTATTTGCAGGTATTCCAGTATTAACAGGCGTTGTAACAAGTTCTGTGTTAGAAAATCGTTCTTTATTTTCCTTTATCCATTTTCTGCAAATTTCTATCGAATTATCGGAAGAACAATCATCACTTACAATTAATTCGATGTTTTTATAAGTTTGTTCTTTAATGCTGTTTAAGGTTTCGAGCACATACTTGGAAGAATTATAAGTAATTACGGTGACGGAAACCAATGGTAAATAATGTTGATCTTGCATTTTTAATACTCTGGAACAATTATTTTCTTCTATTTATAACCTTCAATAATATTTGTTTTATGTCAATTCGTTTATCCAGTTCTTTATATGAATATATTGATGAAAGGATTATTATGGGTATTGCTACGAGATAGCTTAATGGTTTTGGAAGAAATAGCACAATTGAAAATGCAATTACAGCTAAAAAAAGTTGAATTGTCATAATCACCATGAATTGTTTTTCGAATGAAAATTCAAAATAATGCCGGGTGACAAAATATACCTGAATCATGTATATAAAATAACCAAACAAAAATCCAATACCCATGCCGGTCAGACCACCCAAATAATATCCCAAAACATTACAGATTAGGGTTATTGTTCCACCAATTAATTCATTCGCTAAAAATAATTTCGACCTGCCCTTTGCAAGAAAAAGAAAAGCATTTGACCAGCTTGCTGCTTTAAATATCATGCCAAATGCCGCCCATTGTATCATCTCATTTATTGGGAGAAATTTATTGGAATATAATAATACGACAATCCATCCTATAAAAACAATAAAAAAGGCAATAATGGGTGCGAGTATTAAAATTGCAACTTCTGCCTGTTGGTTTACGAGTTTTCGTGCATCTAAGTTATTATGCGCCACTGCCGAAAGTCGGGGATAATAGTCAGTACTCATGGCGGTAAATACCATTCCTACATAAGTGTTTACAATGGCAAAACCTGCGCTATACAAGCCAACTTCCTCCACCCCTCCAACATTGCTGACATATGCCCTTATTCCGTAATTTTTAGCTAATACATAAACTCCGCTTATACTCAGCATGAAGCCCATTGTAAGCATATCCTTACCCTCTACTAAAATTTCTTTTTGTGAAATAGGTATGCTTCTAATTTTTACTTTACTAGCGAAATACCATGTTCGTAAAAGGTTTGCTATTGATGTTAAAATAATCGCCGGTACAATGCCATCAACTCCCCACTTATAATAAAAAGGTACTGAAACAATTAACCCGATTACTGAACCAGAAAGACTCGACCGTGCTAAATAGTTTATCTTCCGCAACCCTCGTAATACTACACTTTGCCCTGTACTTAACTGATTCAGCAACAAGGTAACAGATATCCAGATAAAGGCAAGTGTATAGTCTTTATTCCCAAAAGTAAGTTGACTCAACAAAGGTGATAATACAATCATCAGTATCGATCCAAGCAAACCTGTCAACCAAACCAGCCTGCGTAAAACAGATACCACAGATGCAACTTTATAATCATCACCTGTACTATGTGCTGCAGCAACATTTTTTACAGCACTTGTCCCAAGCCCAAAATTTGTTAATCCTCCGATGAATCCACCGGTGCTTTGAAGAAGACTGTTTATACCTATTCCGGCAGGTCCTAATAATACTGCAATTATTTTTGACCTTACAATAGAAATTATGATTGTAAAAACCTGTACACCACCAAAAATGGAGGTAGCTTTCATTATTTGGCGATAGGAAGATTGTTGTTGTTCGATCATAAATAATTAGTAAAGAGATATGATATCTTACTGCAGATATTCATTGAGTACTTTAACAAGTTTATTAAGTTCCATGTCAGACATTAGAGGGCTTATCGGCAAGCTTAATACTTCCCTATGAATTTTTTCAGTAATTGGATAATTTTTATCATTCCATTGTTTATATGCACTTTGTTTATGAGGAGGTATGGGATAATGAATCAAGGTCTGAACTCCGCATTTAGTAAGGTATTTTTGAAGGTCATCGCGGAAAGGATGGCGGATGACGAACAGATGCCAAACATGAGACCTGTTAAAAATATCAAACTGAAAAAAATCTTTTGTAACGGGCAACGTAATCTCCGATACGGTGATATTTTCGCAATAAAATTTTGCAATTTCGCGGCGGCGTTGATTATCAGCATTGAGACGAGGAAGTTTTGTTCGCAATATAGCTGCCTGAATCTCATCTAAACGGGAGTTTAATCCCTGATAATTATTCACATATTTTGTTGAGGATCCATAATTTGCCAATGAACGAATTATAGATGCCAAATCATCATCATCTGTAGTAACAGCGCCACCATCGCCCATACAGCCCAAATTTTTACCTGGATAAAAAGAATGGCCTGCTGCATCTCCTAATGAACCTGTACGTTGTTCAACATGAAACGCACCAGCTGCCTGAGCGTTGTCTTCAATCAGCTTTAAGTTATATGTGGAAACCAAACGTTGTACTTCAGTATGCATGGAATTCTGACCATACAGGTGAACCAACATAATGGCTCGTGTCCGGTCAGTAATTTTTTCTTCTATTTTATAAGGATCGATGTTATATGTAATAAGATCTGGTTCAACTAAAATGGGCTTAAGCCTATTGTCGGTTATTGCTAAAATTGTTGCAATATAGGTATTGGCCGGAACAATCACTTCGTCACCTTCTTTCATTAATCCTTTTTCGATGTATGCTTTTAGTATTAAACGTAAAGCATCCAAACCGTTTGCAACTCCAATACAATGGTTTGTGCCAGTAAAATGTGCATATTCTTCTTCGAAAGCTTTTACCTCATTTCCTAGAAGGTACCATCCTGAATCCAGTACTCTTTTTATAGACTCGGACAGTTCAGGCTCAAAACTATCATTTATAGCCTTTAAATCTAAAAATTTAATCATGTTAATCCATTCTTATTTTTTTTAAAAATTTGGCCGGATTTCCAACATGTATTTCATAATCAGGAATATCATGGGAGATTAAGCTCGCAGCTCCAGCGAAAGCAAAATCTCCAATTTTTCTGTTTTCCAGAACTACACAACCGGTTCCCACATCAGCACAAATACCTAGTTCTGCATGAGCACCTGTTATTGATCCCATTGCAAAATGACATAATTGTCCACTTTTTACATCATGCCCTATTAGTGCATTTGATTTCACCATTGTTCCCATGCTTAATTTTACTCTAGGTGATATATATGCATTATTCATTATGAAAACACCGGGTTCAATTTGTGCATTTTTTGCAATAAATGCGGTCTTATGAATTATTGTTGCAAGATTTTTAGATGGAATTTTCAATTTATTAAAAAGTTTATATGTGAAGGGATTTCGGCTAATCATATGTATTGCCCATGAAAAATAATATCCTTTTTTGATTAACATGTTAATCTCTTTTGTTCCTCCAAGGATAGGATATCCATCAATATTATCTTCTTCATAATCATTAATGAATCCTAATATTTCCCATTCAAAATCACCAAACTGGGAACGATTATTATCAATACATGCTGCGATAACAGAACCATGTCCGGGGCCGCCAATAATTATAAGTGGCTTGTTCATTTTTTAAAACTATAAAACTCGGAATAATTTCTTAAATAATCTTTTTCATCATATTTATGTGATGCCAAAACCAGACATACAGAGCCAGAGGAAAAATTTAGTAATTCTCGCCATATTCCAGGAACAATATGTAAGCCTATATATGGTCGGTCAAGGTGAATAATTTTTTTGTTTGACGCATCATCTAATAGTACATCGAAAGCGCCACTTACAGCTATAATAAATTGTTGTAAATTTTTATGTGCATGACCTCCCCGATCTTCTCCTCCCGGTATATCATATAAATAATAAACACGTTTAACTTCAAATGGAACTGTCAGATTATTTTCCAAAGCAGTAATATTACCTGCACGATTATGTATTTTAGGTAATTGTATAATACTGCAATTGTAAATTGAGTTTTTTATCTCTCCAACCATATCAAATAATTATCATAATCACGAATGTAATCTTCTTCATGAAAAAAGGTGGATGAAAGAACTAAAGCTAAAGAATTGGTTGAAAAGTTGTTCATTTCACGCCACAGTCCATTTGGTATAAATAGTCCATAATATGAACGATTTAATGAAAATACCTGTTTTTGTTTGCCATTATCTACAATTACATCAAAACTTCCAGAAAGGGCAACAATAAACTCCTGCTGTTTCTTAAAGGCATGTCCTCCTCTGCATTGTCCACCGGGCACATCATATATCCAATAAACCCTTTTTATATTAAAAGGAATTTGATTCTCTTCTTCAAAATAAGTAAGATTGCCTCGAGGATCTTCAAATTTTGGGAGACTTATTATTTTTGGCATGTTTATTAGTCCGCATCTTAATAAAATATTCACTTGGACAATTTATGATGTTATATACTGTTGTCACTTAACCTTGGTCTGCGATAGTTCGAAAGAACATTCATTTGGAAATAAATGCTCGAGTTTTTTGTTGATTTGATCCTTTATACTTTCAAAATCTCTATCGTTATCAATAGCATCATTTATACATATCATTAAACTTGAAGGTTTCTCTATAGCTTCCAGACACATCTGGAGATTTGAAGGAAGGTGATATGCTTTTCCATATTTAGACACGTTGACAGGTGAGAACAATCCAGATGCTAATTGCCAATATCTAACAGCATATTGATGTATATCGCGCTTGTCCCTGAATCTTCTTCTTGATGTTTCATCCAGTATAACTGGATCTTTTCTCCATATTTCTTCAAATGTTGATTTTAGAAATGGTTGCGGCAGGTGATGATTGCTAAATCCTGGAAAGGTTTCAAAAGGGAAGAAGATCAAATTATAAAGATTGCTCCTTCCATATTTTATATTGAACCATTTACCGAGATTTTTTTTCTGAACATTTTTTTTATTGAAATTATGATTTATGAGTTCTACATCATTTAGTAAATTATTACGAAAAAATCCATTCCTGTTTTGCGTTAAAAATACCATACGAACATGATCGCGTGGCAGGTTATTCTTAAAAAAATGTGTGGGTTTCATTTTTTTTATTAAAAACATATCATCACTAAAGAAAACAAATTGTTCAGACAGATCACCAATTCTATGGACATTAAGTTCAATAGGACGTGAATTAAATGTCGGAAGATATTCGTGAGGGATATAATCTACATGTTTAACAATATTTAATTTTTCATGGTGGGTATTTAACCATGCGGGAATATGTCCGTATGTGATGAAATGAATTCTCTGCACCCATGGTGCAAATTTTTCCACACCCCTAAACCAATATTTTAAATTGTCCCAACTTCGAAACCTTTTCGCTGACGCATCAGCTGTAGCTGCTGGTAAATATTTTTCTCTTTCTTTTTGCCACAAGGGGTCATTACCATCTACCCAGGGTATTACAAAATCGATCATCATTAATATTTTATAGCTAACCAAAGTCCTGTATGTAATTTTGCAGAAGAATACAGAGTTAGAATATTTCTTTTATTATCCGTTTTGGATTTTAGATAATTTTGTTTGAACATCCATAACCATTTTTCTATAAAAGAAAATGAAATTTATTACTGACTTTAAAGGAATAGTCTGTAAATTTTTAATAGGTCTGATAACACTTAGTAAAATGAAAATAAAACTTTTCATCCAAGGTTTGTGTGACCCGGTAAAATGAATTACATAAATTTGATTTTTGGTATTATCTTTTTTAAGAGTATAGTTATATTTACGTAAATATAAATCAATAGAACTCCAAAAAACATTAAAACCATCGGCCAAATGTAGATGGGATTTTAATGGCCAATCCAAAAAACTATTGTGTAAAACATCCTGATCTCCCAAAGCTACATTTCTTTTATAAAATTCATCGATAGTAGGTTTAAGAAATTTAGTTATTCTTATAAATTCGTTTTTAGAAGGTTCAATAACCATTATTCCTGAATTGAAATATCTTTGATTATTTAACCACTTCATTTTTGATCTTGTGGGTACAGCTGTTAAATGTGAATATGTAAATAGAGAGTCTATGTTGGCAACAACATACATATCACTATCTAAATAAACGATTTTACTAAATTGTTCAAGTTTGAATATTTTCAATTTGTCAAAAGAGTAGCTCCAACGTTTTTCGTTGATGTTAATTCTGATATCGCTTGTCCATAGCCTATCATTGTCTCTTATTATTTTAATTCCGTACTTTTTTAAAAGAATTTCACAATCAATTGATACATCTTGAGTTACAACTAAAAAAAAAGGAAATTGAGTTCCCGTCAACTTGAGAGATTCATAAAGAATTATCGCCCCTAAAGAATAATTATCTGTAGAAATTATTGAAACAAAAGCTTTCATTATAATGTTGAATTATTTACTTCACATGAATAAAAACTTTCAAGCCATTTACTTGTTTGATTGTTGTTAAATCCAGCCTTAGTAATCGGATAAAACATATTTTCTCGGTTATATTCTTTTCTATTTTTTAGAATATTTTCTGCCCAATATTTAGCACCCTTCTTCAATGGAAGAAATTTAATTAATGAAGTAATTTTTATGCTGTCCGGTAAGGTATCAGATACGAAGGTGATTAATCCTGCAGCCTGGGCTTCTAACGCGGTTGTTCCAAAACCTTCGAAATGAGATGGCATAACAAAAACATCAAAACTTTGCAAAAAATCATAAACATTTTTTCTTTGTCCTGCAAAGATCACGTCGCTTTCAATATGAAATTCTTTTATTCTGTTCAACAACTTTTGTTTCTCGGGTCCATCTCCAATGAGGAATAGAAGGGCAGATGTCTCACGTTTTTTTACTTCTGCAAATATTTCTATCAGGAATTCCATGTTTTTTTGAGATGAAAATCTACCTACATTCCCAATAACAAACTTATTATTAATATTAAATTCTTCTCTTATTTTTTCTCTAATTACCTCATTGAATATATATTTTTCTAATTGTATTCCATTATTTATGATTTTTATACCATCCTTGTTTCTTCCAAAAGCCCAAAGTCCTGCCTCTTTTGAACATGCGAAAAAGTGTGTTGCGAAATGTGGACTTATTTTTTTAAGAAATTTTCTTACCCCTAACATTTTGACACCAGGGTTAAAATTTGTAGTTCGAGCATGGAGAATACGAATTTTTATCCTGTTTTTTCTTGCTTCTCGCAACACAAAGGGGGAAAGCGCATGAGAATGGACTATACTATAATCATTATGTTCATGAAAGAATTCTTTGATATCTTTAATATGTTGAATAAATGTTCTTGGACTAAATTTTGAAATTGTATAAACATTTCCTCCAAGTTCCTTGAATTCTTGAATTAGTTCAGTGTCTTCTTCTTTGGTAATCTTTAAGACGTCAAATTGAATTTTATCCCGGTCAATTGCCTTGTACCAATCAAGTAACCTGGCCTCTATTCCTCCAATTAAGAAACCAGGGATGTAATGAAGCACTTTAATTTTATTCATTTATAAATATTTCTTTGAGTAATTTAGCAGTGTATTATGCTTCTCATCCATCATCACTGCCAACAATATCAATATCAGGGGTAATATTTTTTGCCGGTGGCGGATTGCAGTTCCTGCATTACTAACACCAATTCCAAAAATGAATGCAACGCCGATGAGTGTTAAAATTAAACCAATAACCAATGGTTTTTGAATTTTAAAATACTTCCAGTTCTTCCAGATAAACCATAAGGTGATGAAATATATTAAAGAGTCAAAAAAAAATGAAAAGATATCCATTCCTCCCCGCCAGTTCATCGGCAATGGAGAAGTGAGAAAATAAAAAGTCTTGATTGGGCCATAAATGATAAACTGAATTGGATTATTGATTGTCATTCCTGTGAGGTAAGCAGATTCTCCCAACCTTTTATTTGCCTGGGTGTAAATATCCTCCATTTCTTCTGCTCCCTTAAATTTCTTAAACATTACGTCCCCAAGTTGTGTAGAAGTAAAATATGCTAACCCACCAACTACTACAAAAGCAACTATTGTTTGAGTACTGAAACGGAACTTGTTATTTTCTTTTTTAAAGAACAAAAAGAAAAAAGCATAGCCAACAAAAATACCTATGACTCCAGAATGGAAAATTGCGGCAGCCGCCAGTATTATTATTGAAAAAACAATATTGGATAAAGCCTGATTTTTGTACCAAAGTAAAAAATAATATAGTGATAAGGATACCAAAAAAGTAGGGATGATTTCACGTAAAAATATAGCTGACATAATTAAGGAATTTGGAAAAAAGGCCGCAATCAACAGGATGGATTTTCGGATTACCGGTGAAATATCAAGCAGATTCATCATTTTATAAACCGTAATGACAACGAATAATCCAACAATAACATTTAAATATTGAGCAAACATTCTTTGTGGCCCGATTATAAAAAACAAAGTCCCCATTAACTTTCCAAAAATACCTGCCCTGGTAGGTTCGGCTAAAAGATTAATGTTTTCTGAAATTCGAATGGCAGCGCTATAATACATTCCTACGTCGCCTCCGGCATTTGGTAATATAAAAATATGCTTTGCATATGTATCCCACATCAGAAACAGTAACCTGGCTATAAATGCCCAGACTAAAATATTTTTGATATGCTGTGGAACGGTTACCAGGACAAGTAAAACTATTATGGAATGTATAAAGACAGCAAATAAGGACACTACTTCAAAATCGGGTTCAAGGGTTCTTATTAATCCTAAAATGATGATCATCATTATCAGACTAATCCAGATAATCGGTATGTATTTAAATTCAGGAATATTCATATTTGGCTAGAAGAGATTTATAAATCTGAAAGGTTTTTTCTACCATCATTTTGATGTCATATATTTTCGATTTTTCTAAACATTTAGAAGATATTTCTTCGTAAAAAATTGGATCAGCTAACAACTGCTTTACTATTTTAGAAAACTCTGAAGAGTTTCCTTTTTCGAATAATAATCCAGCTCCTTCAACTACTTCTCTTAAACCGTCAACATTGCTTGCAATTACAGGTTTTCCTGCAGCCATACCTTCTACTGCAACCAATCCAAAACCTTCCCAATGACTGGATAACGCGATTATATCAGAAGTTTTTAATATTCGTTCGACATCAGTCCTTACACCTAAAAAATGTACTCTGCTGGTTAAATGTAACTGAGAAACTAACTTTTTCATTTCTTTTAATCTTTCTCCTTGTCCAACCAATACCAGGTGGACATTTTCCTTTAAGCTCACCATACTTTTAATAAGTGTTTCCTGATCTTTCTGAGCTCCAAAACTGCCCACCATGCAAATAAGTTTTAAATTGTCATTTGGCGGTGAAATCAGATTTTCTTGGGTGTAAGGTGAAGCATCATGGAACTTCTGAACATTTACTGCATTTTCAACTACTTTAAACTTATTTTTTTTGGTTGGTGGTGTGTTTAACCAGTTTTGGAGATTTAGTTCTGTTTTAGTACTAACACTTATAATATAGTCAAATTCTTTGTAGATGAATTTGTCAATGATCCGAAAAATCTTATATTTTCTTCTGCGGTTATGAGTATTATGTTCACTGGCAATCAAAATTAAATTCTTATTTAAAATCAATTTTCTGGCTAAAGAAACAAAATAATTAGAGGGAAATAAATGCACATGTACTATATCATATTGACCTTGAATAATGAAACGACGTATATAAAATATATTTAAAATTGATTTAATATTTCTTTTCTTACATACGAAGATGTTAATTCCTGCTTTCTTTATTTGGCTATCGAAAACATTTTTTTTATCGCTAAGCAGTAATAAATCAGCTTTTACATTATCGTATTGATTGTAAACCGGAAGCGTATCTAAAAGAAGCCGTTCAGCACCTCCGGCGTTGAGGTCATTTATTACATGTAATACTTTCATTCAATTCAAGAACTTCATCATCTCCTCATTCACCTTCTTCACATCATATTTCTCTTTGCACATCTCCAGACTTTCTTTCCCCATCTTTTCAATGGCCTGGGGATGGAGGATGAACCATTCCATTCTTTCGGCAAGGGCGTTGATATCTTTTACCGGAACCAGGAAGCCGTTGCTACCATTAAGAACCGTGTCGCGGCAACCCTGGGTGTCGGTGGTAATAATGGGACGTGCCATCGCCATTGCCTCAAGTACGGTGCGCGGTGTGCCTTCGCGGTAGGAGGGAAGCACGTACACTGAGCACTGCCGGTAGTAGGGCCTCACATCAGGTGATTCTTCGAAATAATCTATCGTTTTGTCATCGATGTATAATTGCAGCTCTGAGACACTCATAGAGTCCTGTATGTTTTCCACTGCACCGAGCAGCATAAACCGAACGTGCGGGTACTTAGCTTTTACCAGTCTTGCTGCTTCCAGGTATTCTCTGACCCCTTTGTTGTACATGATGCGCGAGAGCATAAAGAACGTGATGGTCTCCGGGTAGGGGGCAGGTTTAAAGTGCTCCATGTTCACACCGGAACCGTTTACAAGCCTTGCTTTGTACCCGGGCACCAGACCGCGTTGCAGCGTAAATTCCTCCAAGTCGTCGAGGTTCTGAAAAATAACTTTGTGGGCGCACCGGAAACCGATCCTGTAGAGCATGACAGCCAGACTTCTTAATATCTTAGCCTTTATCGATTTTGTGATGAACAAATAGCCCCCGCCTGTCACCATGGAGTTGATGTTCCGGACCCCTGCCAATCGCGCAGCAATGGCTCCGTAAATTACAGGTTTAATGGTATAGCCAAGCGTAACATCTGGTTTTTCCTTTTGCATCAGCCGCCACAGCAGCCAGGTGTATTTCAGGTCGCCCAGAATACCTGTCCCGTTCTTTCGAAGCGGAACCTGTTCAAACCGCGCTCCCAACTCATGTATATGCTCCACACCTTCCAGATCAGGACCTGTAACTATGACTTCCATCCCGGTGGCAATAATCTCTTTGATGAGATCGCCACGGAAGTTCCAGGCAGTCCTGTTTTTAGGCGATATGAGAATGAATTTCATGTTGACGTTCTTTCGAATAAGTACTGAGGTTTTCATAGATCAGGTCAAACATCCGCTGCCGGGTGCGGTCGGAAACAAATGCATTATGCGGAGTAACAAGAACATTTTCAAATTGCCACAGAGGATTGTCAGCACTCAGTGGTTCCTCTTCAAAAACATCGAGGGCAACGCCTGCAAACCGGCGATTCTGTAAAGCGGTTAGTAAGGCACGTTCATCGATAATTCCACCACGGGATACATTCACAAGAATGGCTTCATCTTTCATGATCCCCAGCCTCCGTCTGTTTATCATGTGCCGGGTTCCGGATGTAAGGGGCAATGTCAGGATGATGATGTCATGCTCTGCAAGCACCAAATCGAGGTTCTCAGGCCTTTCCATACTGTTTATCCATTGTATGTCATTGGCATCTGGCGAACGGCTGTCAACGGCTGTTATGTGCATTTTAAAACCACTCAATCTTCTGGCTGTTTCAACTCCGATGCTCCCATACCCGATGATGGCTGCTGTTTTCCCGGTTAATTCCAACAGGTTTCGTTTCTTTAGCCATTGTTTTTGCTGTTGTGCGGAGTAAAAATGGCGGCTGTTTTTACAGATTTCAAGTATCTTCAGTACAATCCACTCGGCGATGGGATCACTGTACACTCCTCTGGCCGTTTCAAGTTGAATGCCTGCTTTCTCCAGTTGATCCACCGGAATTTTATCTGTACCAGCACTTGTAAGCTGAACAAACTTCAGGTTCTTAAATTCACCGGCGTTGATGTGATTGAATAAATTATTACAAACAACAACTTCAATATCTGTAACATCCATACCATCTGTAACCCGTTCGTCCGGAAGCATGGAAATCTGGTAACCTAGACCTGCCAGATGTTTTATCTGTTCTTCAGTATAAGCGTATGATCCTGTAAGTAATAATTTCATATTTGAGAACCCATTAGGTGGGATTTGTGCTTTGGTGGTTAAGAGAGAGTTTATTGATGTTTGGTGATTTGTTGGTGAAAAAAGAGAAGAGCACCGGAACACTAACAATCAACCTCAAAGAATCCAAATCTCATTTTTACTAATAGCTCACAGCCATTTTTTGTTTTATCTGCTCTACAATCTCAACAGTCTTCAACTGGTTTTGCCTGAACCAGTCATCATTCTGTTTTTGCAGGAAAATTTCATAATCCCGTATTTCGACAATACCCTGGCTGAAGATTTTTTCAACCTGCAACAGGCTGTCACACATTTCATAATTGCAAAAACTTCTGGAAAGAATTGCCATTTCTGATCCGAGCCGGTAGTGTTCTGCTATAATTCTTTCAGCTGGCAGCGTTCCTGATCCCAGACTTGCAATGCCTCCAAAACCAAACGGGATACTTTTCTTTTTGAATTTATTGCCCAGCCTTTCCACTGTACCATCTATCAGCAATTCAAACATGAATTTCATGCCATACCCCAGGTGCATATCATTCAATCCTATATGAATGAAATCTATCCCTGGAACTTCTAATATGGAATCTATATTTGAAACTGCACCGGGCGTTTCAACCAGTATGCAAGTTTTGGCACGTCCATCTGCACAGCGTATGAAAGTTTCCACTTCCTCTGCAGAGGTAAAATAGGGAAGCATAACAATGTCGGCTCCATCTGTTATAACCCGGTCAATTTCATCAGCTGAATCTTTATAAACCGGATTTACCCTCACCAGAAGCTGTGCCTTGTTGATAGTCTGTCTGATTTTCTTTACATCCTGGAAATGATGCCTCGAGATCACTGTATCGAGATGCCCCTGGCGTTCTGCTTTGCCTATGATTTCAAGATCCACAAAAATCCAGTCTACGCCGCTTGCATCTGCAATCTGTGCAATTTCAGGCCGGTTTGTTATATACATAAGTTTTAATGGCATGGTTCAACTTTTTAAAGCTGTTTCGCCAACATTTACATTATCTTTCATGGCCAGAACTTTAGCTATGGTCATAAAAAATATTTTCATGTCAAATGTAAAGGACAGATTATTAACGTATTCCACATCAAGCATCAGCCTGCGGTCCCAATGAATTTCTTTTCTGCCGTTCACCTGTGCCCAGCCTGTAACTCCCGGCCTGACAAGAAACCGCTTTTTCTGTTCCTGTGAGTATTTCTCCAATGGCCATGGATGATAGGTGAGGGTAGGCCGTGGCCCTATCAACGACATATCTCCTTTAAGTATATTAATAAATTGGGGGAGTTCATCAATGCTTGTTGCCCTTATAAATTTGCCCACCCTGGTGACCCGTAAATCATTTTTTGTTGAATACACTCCACCTTTTTCGGCACCCACACACATGGAACGGAATTTTATCATTTTAAAAGTCCGGCCATTAAGGCCAATACGATCCTGCAGGAATAAAACATCCCCCCGTGAATCCACCTTTATGGCAATGGCAGTCACTAAAAGTACAGGGGATAAAATTGCAAGCCCCAGGACAGACACAAAAACATCAATGATTCTTTTGATCGCAGGATACATTATGGATGAGTTGGTTATTCGAGTTCAGGGAAAGATTATTATTAAAGTTTATTGTCTTATTTTCGGTATAGATATATCCCAAAAAACCAAACAACTTCTCCCTGACTCTCCGAAAAAAAGTCTTTACGCTCAGAAAAAGGCTCGCAGAAAAATGCCATTTGATGTATATTCATTTTGTATAACTGGTTGAGGCAGCATCTGTTTCAATATCAGCCTGGTCATCAAAAAATGACTGATACCACTCCAGAAATTTACCTATTCCAACTTCCACAGTTGTATCTGGTTTATAGCCCATATCTTCTATGAGGTCAGTAACATCTGCTTCAGTTCTGGGAACATCCCCCGGCTGCATGGGCAGGTAAATCTTTTCTGCAGCTTTACCTAAATGGGTTTCAATGGCTGAAATGTAATCCATGAGAGGAACAGGGGAGGAGTTCCCAATGTTGTAAATGGCATAGGGGGCGCTTGTTGCCTGTTGCTGATTGCTGGTAACTTGTTGTTTGTTACTAGTTGCTTGTTGCTGGTTACTCGTTACTCCCTGCTCTGTGTTCTCTGCTCCCTGCTTTCTGCCCTTTGCCCTTTGCCCTCTGCTCTTTGCCGGATTATCAAGCACACGCGTTATCCCTTCCACGATGTCATCGATGTAGGTGAAATCGCGGACCATATTGCCATTGTTGAATACATAAATGGGATTGTTTTCGAGTATAGCCTTTGTAAAAAGAAACAAAGCCATATCGGGTCGACCCCATGGACCATAAACGGTGAAGAAGCGCAGACCGGTAGTGGGAAGTCCGAACAAGTGGCTGTAAGTATGAGCCATCAGCTCGTTGCTCTTCTTGGTCGCGGCATACAGGCTGATGGGATGATCTACATTGTCGGTTGTGCTGAGCGGCATCTTGCTATTGTTGCCGTATACGCTTGATGAACTGGCATATACCAGGTGTTCTATACTGTTATGCCTGCAGGCTTCCAGTATATTGATAAAACCCACGAGGTTACTGCTTATATAGGCATAAGGATTCTCCAGACTATAACGAACACCAGCCTGGGCAGCCAGATGGCACACCCTGTCAAACTTTTCCTTTTCAAATAGCCTGGTAAGTTCTCCCTGGTCTTCCAGATTCATCCGGAAAAATTTATATCCCGGATAAACAGAACTTTGGACAGGAACATACCACTGCTCTGCATCGTGCGAAATACCATTGTCTGCCAGCCGTGCATATTTCAGTCTGACATCGTAGTAATCGTTGATGTTGTCAATACCTACAACCTGGTCGCCGCGCTGCAGCAATTTTTTTGTTAGATGGTAGCCGATAAAACCAGCCGCGCCAGTTATCAGAATTTTCACGTTTGATGAAAGGTAGATTATTTTTATGTGCTAAATACAGAATTAATCGGATGTGGAAAATTAATGTCCACAAGGATTACTAAATGGGGTTTGTATTTATGGCAGGTGTAATAATATTGGTTATTACAAATTAAGGGTTAAACCGTTTCAGACCGGTAACCGGAATTTGCTATATATGGAGATTTATCTGGTTGTTCTGGTTTATAATGTTGTACCGGATCGTGATCAGCCTTCCAAATCAGCAGATGTGATTTTTCTTTAAAATAATAATCCATTTGATCAGGAGTGTAAAGCAGGTACATAATCCGGCGGTGAATAATGTCTTCAACATTTTTAACACACTTGTCTATATGATCTGAATCCATGTTAACTCCAACCAGCGCCAATTCTATAGTATCGGAATTGATGCCGTTGGCAAAATCACCGGTTACAAATGCTGCTGAAAGGTTTACTGTTTGAGTGGTTATTTTTTCTGTGATCTGGTCGATGCCAACTGTTTTATGAACCATGAGTTTTAGTTCATGATATAATGGATGTTCAGAATTGGCCCTGTAGTACTTTCTTTTCCCCCTTCGTTCGGAAATTAACAATCCGGCGCTGACAAACTTGTTGAGCTCAACTCTGATCGAATTGGAGGATTCATGAAATTCCCTTTCCATACTGCGCAAATAACCCTTCGTTTCTTCAAAAAGAAAGAACTTGATTAAAAGTTTAATCCGGGTTTTGGAGGAAACAATGATATCGAGCATTATTAACGACTGGCGGAGATTATGAGTAAGTGATTTGGGTATGGTGAGCTATTTTCACAGCTTCGCCCCTTCAGTTACATAAGAAACCTACTATTATTTTTGAGTAAATATCTTACTCAATATGGGTAATGAAAAGTTATGAATGTTTTTTCGATCAATAGCAAATTTTTTACGATTTTTTTTAAAAAAAATATTTATTGTTATGTAAATTAGATATAATAAACTAATAATCAGAGGCATAAAATGCCGTTCTATTGGCTTTTAATTTAAGAGCATTATGTCTTTTAACCATATGTAAGAAGATTAATATATGTCCAAAATGTTCATCCTCCGATGTTTAATTGCTGACTTTGACCTGAGGTATGAAAAAAAGTAAAATATATGGTCCTTTTGCTTTGCAGATATTGTGCAATTCCGACAGAACAATTACAATCAAACATTGTCTTATTAATAATCTGGGAAAAGCTTAAATAAAAAACATGTGCTGTTGTCCTGACAAGTCCCAACAGTCCTATTAGCTTCTCCATATCCCAAAGTGCATGGTGTAAATATCTGGTATAATTATAGCAGCTTCATCTTTAAATTAAAATTATGCCCACAAAAGAAAAAAGTATACCCGGGATTTTAAAAGGCATCAGAAAATCGGCTATGCCTGTTGATGTGGAACCCATGCTCGCTACTTTGGTAAGTAAACCTGCAAGTGAAGGAAGTTGGGTTTATGAAGTGAAATGGGATGGATTCCGTGCCATTGCCTACAAAAATGAAAAGGTTGTTGATTTGAAATCACGCAACCTGAAATCTTTTAATGAAAAGTTCTACCCAATACATAAAGCCATTGCAAATCTTCCTGTCAATGCAGTGATTGACGGTGAAATTGTTGTTCTGGATAAAAAGGGCAGGCCTGATTTCTCTGCACTCCAGGCCTGGCGCAGTGAAGCCGACGGAACCCTCGTTTTCATTGCCTTCGATATCCTTTGGTTAAATGGGCAAAACCTTATGGATCTTCCTCTAAAGGATAGACGGAAAATTCTGAAGGACACAATTCCAGGTAAGGGTTCAATCAGGTTTAGCGACAGCTTTAATGTTACAGGAGATGAATTTTTCGGTTTAATCAATAAAATGGGACTGGAAGGTATTATGGCAAAAAAACCTGACAGTTTATATAAACCCGGGCTGCGGACAAAAGACTGGTTGAAAATAAAAACCCAGAGACATCAGGAAGTTGTTATTGGTGGATACACGATCAATGAGAATACATCAAGGCTGTTTAGTTCCCTTCTTACAGGAATTTTTGAAAATGGTGAGTTTGTGTACACGGGATCAGTAGGTACAGGTTTCAATAAGAAGACTCAGAAAGACATTCTTGACATGGTAAATCCTTTGAAAATTAAAAAATGTCCTTTCAATGTGGAGCCGGAATATAATAAACCTTCGCGCTTTCGTCCTAACCCCCCTAAAGCAGAAGTGGTATGGGTAAAGCCTGAGGTAGTTGCAGAAATCACATATAAAACAGTTACCACGGATGGTAAATTCCGTCACCCTTCTTTTAAGGGTATTCGTGAGGATAAATCAGCCGGGCAGGTAGTACGTGAAGTACCAGCCTTTCAAGAAGAAAAAGGCAGTAAAGAGAATAAACAGGAAGTTCAAATAATACCCGGAGTGGAAGAAAAGGGGAGGAGTACCTTTTTGAATCCATCAGAGGAATCGCAAACAAGGGAGATCAACGGGAAAACAATAAAATTCTCCAGTTTAAGCAAAGCGTATTGGCCTGAACAGGGAATTACAAAAAGAGACTTACTCAATTATTACTACAGGATAGCTCCTTACATTTTGCCTTATATCGTTGACCGCCCGCAAACCATGTATAGGTTTCCCGGAGGAATTCATAAAAAAGGTTTCTACCAGAAGGATGTAAAAGGAAAAGTGCCTGCCTGGCTTCCAACTTATAACTATTACAGTGAGACTGATGAGCGGGAAAAGGAATTTCCGGTTTGCTCGGATGAAGCAGGACTGCTTTATCTTGTGTCTTTGGGGTGCATATCTATGAACCCCTGGAGCAGCAGGAAGGAGGATCCTGACCACCCTGACTGGTGCATACTGGATCTTGACCCCGACAACAATCCTTTTGAGCAGGTTATAGAGGCAGCACAGAAAATCAGGCAGCTTCTTGATGCCATAGGTGTGCCTTCTTATTGCAAGACTTCCGGTTCAACCGGTTTGCATATTTACATTCCGCTAGAAAGAAAATACACCTTTGAAGATTCAAAAGAATTTGGCCGTGCAATAGTTAAAGTGGTACAACAACAGCTGCCTGATTTTACAAGCATTGAACGTTTGACATCCAAAAGAAAAGGGAAGGTATATCTTGATTTTCTGCAAAACCGCCCCCAGGCCACAGTGGCATCACCTTATTCTGTGAGGGCAAGGCCTGGAGCCCCGGTTTCTATGCCGCTGTATTGGGATGGAATTAAAAAAGGATTGAAAATCCTTGACTTTACAATCCACAATGCTTTCGAAAAAGCAAAGGAACAGGGTGATGTATTTTCTGGTTTATTGGGTAAAGGAATAGATATGGAAAGGGCACTTGAGAGGTTAAAAGAATTAAAATAACCCAAATAAAAAGAAATAGGGACTAAAAAGACCAGAAGGACCAAAGGGATCAAAGTGACTGGTGAGACACTGTCCCTCAAGTCCCTTTGGTCACTTTAAGTACCTTGGCAGGTATCAATAATATTTCCCAGTTGAATTCCTAAAAAAAAATGCCACTATATTTTGTTTTCCAGTTAAATGTTCTTTAATTTTACAAACATTCGCCGATAATAATCCGCTAAAACTGTAAACTTTTTTAATTGCTAATCTTTCTTTCCACACAAAAATGACCTATACAAGTAACAATGCCGAAGGCTTCATCCCCCCTCATGGTGGCTACCGCAACCTGATAACTTTCCAGAAAGCAGAAATCATTTATGATGGCACAGTGTATTTTACCACACGGTTCTTTAATAAATACGACCGCACTGTGAGCCAGATGGTGCAGGCTGCCCGCAGCGGAAAACAAAACATTGTCGAAGCCAGTATTGTATCAGGAACTTCAAAGGAAACAGAAATCAAACTAACCAATGTTTCACGTGCAAGTCTGGAAGAACTCCTGATAGATTATGAAGACTTCTTAAGGGTACAAAAACTGCCTGTCTGGAATAGAGACCACAGGTTGGTCAAACGCATTCAGGAACTAAATAAAAGTGTTCCAAAACCAACCTACGAAACTTTTAAAAATGCCATTGAACATGAAAGCCCGGAGATTTGTGCCAACACCATGATAATCTTAATTAAAATAACAACCTGGCTCCTGGACCGGCAGTTAAGATCACTGGAAGATGCCTTTCTATACGAAGGTGGCATGCGCGAACGGATGGCCAAAGTAAGAACCGGAATAAGAAAGAAAAGAAATAGTTAGTGCTTTATAGGGACTAACGGGACTTTGTCCCTGAAGTCCCATTAGTCCCACCAGTCCCTTCGCTATCCTTTGTTATGCACCTCCTATATGGTTCTCTTTAACAGCTGCGCATTTACAGCCACAATAATTGTGCTTAAACTCATTAAAACTGCCCCAACGGCAGGATTTAACACCACCCCCTGATTATACAGCACACCGGCTGCCAGCGGAATGGCAACCAGGTTATAGCCTGTAGCCCAGGCCAGGTTCTGCACCATCTTTCTGTAGGTTGCCTTGCCAAACAGGATGAGATTGGCTATGTCTTTTGGATTTGAATTTACAAGGATGATGTCTGCCGTTTCAGCAGCAACATCAGTACCAGAACCAATAGCAATTCCCACGTCAGCCTGGGCGAGGGCAGGAGCATCATTGATGCCATCACCTGTCATCGCAACAAAATGACCCTTTTGCTGAAGTTCCTTTACCTTCTCCTGTTTTTCATGTGGAAGCACATTGGCCATGAAGCCGTCCATATTTAATGCGTCAGAAACTTTTTTTGCAACCCGTTCGTTATCGCCTGTCAGCAGCAGGTTTTCGATACCTTGTTCTTTCAGTATCCTGATTGTTTCATAGGATTCTTCCCTTAGCTGGTCCTCAAACGAAAAATAACCGGCTACCTTACCTGCAATGATCACATATACCAGTGTTGCTGTTCCTGCATCCTCTCCAACTGAAGGTGCTTCAATGCCTTTATCTTTCAGATAATTTGGGCCTGTTACCTTTATTTCCTTTCCTTCTACCGTACCTTCCAGCCCGACCCCAGGCATATAGTTAAACTTGTCTGCCCTGGGAATTTTCAATTTCAACGCCTTGGCTTTACTGATGATTCCTTTGGCAATGTAATGTTCCGAATGTTGTTCAACCGCGGCAGCAAGCTTTAACAGTTCTTCATCTGAATACTCTGCTGCCATGGATTTTATGGAAGTCAGTTCATGGGAACCTTTGGTAAGTGTACCGGTTTTATCGAAGACAACCACTGTTATCTTCCTGCTGTTTTCAAATGTTGTACGGTTCCTGATCAGCAGACCCTTTCTTGCTGACATCGATGTTGAAATGGCAACAACAAGGGGAACAGCCAGTCCAAGCGCATGAGGGCATGATATTACCATTACCGTAACCATTCTTTCAAGGGCAAATACAAATTCGAAACCCAGCATAAGCCACGTAATCAGGGTAACATAACCAACTCCCAGGGCTACAAAGGTCAATATCTTAGCTGCCTTATTTGCCAGGTGCTGTGTCTTTGATTTTTCTTTCTGGGCATCCTCAACAAGCTTAATAACCTTATTTAAGTAGCTGTCGTTGCCGCTGGAGGTTACCTTAATTTTCACAGACCCATTTCCATTGACAGAACCCCCGATGACCTTTTCACCTTTCATTTTCTTTACAGGTTTGCTTTCACCCGTCAGCATGCTTTCATCTATATGCGTTTCACCTTCGATGACCTGCCCGTCGACCGGAACTTTTTCTCCCGGTTTAACCACCACGATATCGCCTGGAGATATTTCCGACACGCTAACTTTCATTACGTCATTTCCTATTACCACATTGGCTTCTGAAGGCATCATTTTTACAAGAAGCTCAAGTGACCTGGATGCCTGACTGATGGATTTCATTTCCATCCAGTGGCCCAAAAGCATAATAACAATCAGGGTTGCCATCTCCCAGTAAAAATCCATTCCTTCCAGCCCAAAGACAACTGCTGTACTGTATGCCCAGGCCACTGAAATGGCTACCCCAATCAGGGTCATCATGCCAATTGCACCTTTTCTGACCTCATCCCACAACCCCTTCAGAAATGGCCAGCCACCATAAAAGAAGATGAAAGAGGAAAGAACTGCCAGCACATACCGGTCGCCGGGAAATTCAATGGAATACCCAAACCAGTGCTGAATCATTTCTGACAGAAGGATGACGGGTATGGAAGCAATCAGCGAAATCCAGAACCTTTTTTTGAAGTCACCAATCATGGAAGCATGATCGTGGCCTGCGTGCCCGTGTTGCTCATGTCCATCAACCTTTTGATCATGTTCGTGGTGAGGAGCATCCATGGCATCTTCAGCCATATCCTTTTTTTTAGGTTCCTGTGAATGCCCCTGGTCCGGTTTACTATCATGGTGATGGTTGTGATTGTGGTGTTTGTGAGGGTGTTCCATAATCCAAAATTTGATGTAAGTTACAAAATTAAGTCCAAATTACTTTTTAGCCAGGGACAAAGGGACTGCTGTGACCTGTGGGACAAGCCCATGCCTTCCAAAAAGCTCTCTCATATGCAATTTGTCCCACGAGTCCCCAGTGTTATGACGTTTTATGCTTTGCCCTGTGCTCTCTGCCCTTTGCACACCGCACGGTAAGCCAGATGGTGCAGGCAGCCCGAAGTGGAAAACAACACATTGCCGAAGCAAGTATTGTATCGGGAACTTCAAAGGAAACAGAGATCAAATTAACCAATGTTGCCCGTGCAAGTTTAGAAGAGTTGCTGATATATTATGAAGACTTTTTAAGGGTGAAAAAGCTGCCGGTATGGAATAGGCCACAAGCTGGTAAAACGCCTTCAGGAGCTCAACAGGAGCGTTTCCAGGCCATTTTATCAGACTTTTAAAGCAGCCATTGAAAATGAAAGTTCTGAAAAAAGTGCCAACACCATGATAACATTAATTAAATTAACAATCTGGCTTCTGGACCTGCAAATACGTTCACTGGAAGATGCTTTTCCATGAAGGTGGCATGCGCGAACGAATGGCTAAAGTAAGAACCGATATCCGAAATAAAAAACAGGGACCTAAGGACTAATGTGACATGAGGGCCAGCGAATTGTCCCTACAGTCCCTAAAGTCCCACCAATCCCTTTTATTAAACTTTCTAGCGACCAATACTCTTACGTGTGCGAATAATCCGACCACTGCATTTCACCTTTGGGAACTGAGCTTTTAATTTCCTTTGAACGGATTTTACTTAATTCCTTTTCCTTTTTCATTGTGGAATCGGCTGTGCGCTTTGTCCCGGTAATCTTTTTTGTGGTCAACCCTTTTGTTTCATAGATGTATTCAATAGGATTTTCAATGTATTCCCACTCTTCCTGCATGTCGGGCGATTTTCCTTCATTCCATGGGCCACGGAAGCTTTCAGGGCCATTTGACAGGTTAAAGTAGGTATTGCTGAACCGCGGGTCACCCTGAAGGATTGCAGGCGGTGAATTTGGCTGTATGGTGGCAAGTGCAGCTTCAAACATTTGCAGGTGAGCAATTTCACGTGTCATCAGAAATCCAAGTGTTTCTTTTACCATGGGATCATCGGTAAACTTCATCAGGTTTTCATATACGATCTTTGCCCTAGATTCTGCAGCAATGTTGGACCGCAAATCAACAGTGAGGTCACCATTGGCAGTTACATAGGAACCTTGCCATGGAACCCCCTGGCTGTCGGTTAAACGTGGCCCGCCTCCTGTTAATACAAGGAACTGGGGATTGATCAGTGCGGTGTGGATCAAATCGTCCATCTTATCCTTTTTTCCCAGCATCTCAATTATAAGTGAATTTCCTTCAACCTCCTTCAGTTCCCCGTTGATGCCATTCAGGAGCATCTGAATGGTAGCACCTACAATTTCAAGATGACTGATTTCTTCTGTTGCAATGTCCATAAGCAGGTCATACTTATCGGGGTATGGCATCCGGGCAGCAAATGCCTGTACAAAATACTGCATGCAGGCCTTTAGTTCGCCATTGGGACCACCAAACTGTTCGAGCAGCAAGGATGCAAAGCGGGGATTGGGTTTAGATACCCTGGCATTGAATTGTAGTTCTTTTACATGATGAAACATAGTGTGTAATATTAAGGTGAATAGTGTGTGATGTCATTCCTGCTGCTCCAAAATTGCATGCCATGATATTAAAAACTGATATGTTTTACAACATTCTGATTATAATGAATTTAGTAATATTTCTTATTTAAAAAGAATCTAAAAAGAGATGCTTTTACCCATTTAATGTGAAATTCTTCCCCCGTAGCACATAGGTTCCATTAAGTAAAGACCCAACTGCAATTCCATTAAAAATATTGGCATCAGCAAAATGGATAATAACTCTGGTGACGGAAGGGACCAAAGGGACATTGTCCTCCCAGTCTCTCAGTTCCCAACAGTCACTTGCCCCAGCACTGCTTATAAGCTTTTTGTAAAGGAGCATTGTAAACTGAAGATTTGAAAAAATACTATTTTAAGTTATCATATTTAAAAAAAACAGTAACTTTAATAGGTAAACATTTAATTCTCTGGACTCTGTCTATAGAGATTAATACAAAAACTATGGCATCCAGGCGATTTGATTTGGGCTCTGTGACAAACAGCATAATGTTACATCTGTTGTTTTGGATATTTATTGTAACATATTTTGCCTGGGGTATCGGACTACAAAACAATCCTGTACAATCGTTTAAAAATGCATCCTTTTATTTACCAGGATTTTTTGTTGTGGTTTATACCTTGTTGTATTTCCTGGTTCCCAAATACCTGCTTACACGTAAGTTTTTATATTTCTTTATTGGTTTGTTTATTATCCTGGCAGTATGTTTTCTTTATATAAATCTTGCACAATTTTCCTTTCCGGGTTCTTTTCCTTCCGGAGGCGTAAAATCATCTGTGGGCACTACTTTAATGCCATTTATCCATGTAGGCGTCATTGCACTGTTGCTCAAGCTTCTGTCATCCTTATATCAGCAAAAAAATCAGACACTCGAGGCAGAGAAACAAAAATCAGAGGCAGAATTACAATGCCTGAAAGCCCAGCTTCACCCGCATTTCCTATTTAATACCCTTAATAGTTTATATGCTCATACCCTGGAAGCATCTCCCAAATCACCTGAAATCGTTATGAAACTTTCTGAACTTTTACGGTTTATGATTTATGAGAGTAAGTCTTCTAAAATACCTTTGATAAAAGAAATTCATTTGATTGAAGATTATATAGCCCTTGAAAAATACAGGTATGGCGACAGGCTTGATGTATCGGTAACAATTTCGGGAGATGTTGGCCGGTATCAGATTGCTCCCTTGTTGCTTCTTCCGTTTTTGGAGAATGCATTTAAGCATGGAACCAGTATTCAGCTTGAACAATGCTGGATCAGCCTTAATATTTCAATGGAAGGGCCGGTTATGTATTTTAAGCTTGTAAATAGTATTGATCCCGGCATCGAAGATGAACATCCGGCAAAAGAAGGTGGGGTAGGCTTACTGAATGTTAAGAAGCGACTGGAGCTTCTATATGCTGAAAGATATAGCTTTAGTGCACAAAGGATGGAAGAAGTTTTTGTGGTTGACCTTGTTCTTGATCTCGACCCTTTAGAAAAAAAATATGCAGATATGGAAATGTATCATAGTGGATGATGAACCACCGGCAATTAAAATTCTCACCAGCTACATTAAAGCATTGGAGAATCTTGAAATCGTCGGGATTTGTAACAACGCCTTTCAGGCGATTGAAATCATGAACACCCACAAAGTCGATCTTATGTTTCTTGACATCAATATGCCTAAGCTTTTAGGAACCCAACTCATAAAAACAATTCAGCATCCTCCAAAAGTGATTTTTACAACTGCCCACAGGGATTATGCCATTGAAGCATTCGATCTCGATGCTGTTGATTATTTATTAAAACCGGTTTCATTTGAGCGATTTATTAAGGCTGTCAATAAGTTCTGCCATTTTAGTTGTATCGAACCTGTGACTGCAAACGGACACAATACCGGGTTCCTGTACTTCCGGGCCGACCGGAAAATGGTGAAGGTATTTCTGGATGACATTACCTACATTGAAAGTAGGAAGGATTATATCGTGATTCACAGGCAGAATGATGCCGACCTGAAGGTGAAGTATGCCATCAGCAGCGTTGAGGGTATGCTGCCCCACAATTCATTTCTGAGAATACACAGGTCGTTTATTGTTTCTATTCACAAAGTAACTGCATTTACAAATGATGATGTGGAAATTGGAAAAATCGAGATCCCCATAGGGAGAAGTTATCATGATATCTACAAAAAACTTACATGCAACAATAACCTGATTCCCCATGAGGACCCGAAAGATATATATAACGGATGATATGAAGTATTTTTTTACTCCTTTACTTTACTAACTGATTAGGTTTTAGTTCCTCTAAATTATTATCATAAACAAATTTTGCTATTTTTTCACCCATCTCTGCTCCAGAGGTCTGATCATTTCGGAAATTATGGCCTGCATAAATCCTGGAAAGGGTCATTTCCGTTTTAAAATGGGAAAAACTGGAGTAGCTTCTTTGTCCACCGGGCAAAGTGTAGCTTCCTATCGAAAAGGATTTTTGATCTGTTCGGAAAAAGATATTAAATAATTCAGCACCTGCACTTCCTGCTGCTGCATACGCCGATGGATAGGAAGGTAAGGGTGGTGTTGGCCTGGCACTGGTTAATGGAGACCATGCAGCGTCTCCCTCTGTATCAACATTTCCGTCACTTTCGCCTTCCTGGATAGCGGTAATGGGTCTCCAGAAGTTGTAATAAAAAGCTGCGTCAAATATACTGATAAGAACATCGGCTACAGTCATCTGGATCAATGCGAATAGCCGGGCAGTCTCCCAGCCATTCAATTTCTCGCTGACAGCCATTTCCCTGGCAACTCTGTTCAACATACTGGGCATATTCTCCGTCAAAAAAGTAGCCATTAATGACTGATCCGGCGTTCTGACTGAACTTGTAAGGCTCCCAAGACTTTTTACTTCATTGTAATCTGCCGTATATTCCGGTGAATTGATTTCATACGGAGGCTCCGGACGGAACTGGTCACCTGATGACATGCCATAAGGCTCATTCTCTCCCCAGTACCGGGCATATACTGCAGGCCAGGGAAATACGGGAGGAAGGAAAGGAAAGGTTGATTTATACTGTCCAGGTTCAGTCCCCTGGGGGTATGGTCCAAATCCAGGCAAAATGTCGTTATTCCTTTTTATTATAATGGCTGAAGCAGCATCTTTGCCTACCTGGATTCCCAGCGACTTTTCCTCTGAATTTGAAATATTTGATAAACTGGAGGCTAATAATTCATCCGCCTCGTCCTGAAAGGCGGGAACCAATGCAACAAGAACATCATGTGCGGCTTGTGCAACAGCAGCATCGGCAGCCTGATAGATTGTTTTCTTCGAAACCTCTTTGCCGTCATTCCATCCGTTATCCAGTGCATAGGTTTCATATTTGGGCACAACATTGTTCAAGGCATCGTGCACAGCTAAAGTAACCATTGCATAAACCCTTGATTCGGCTGGAGCCGGCACATTATCGTCGATTGCCATACTCAGTGCTTCATTCCATTGTAAAACCATGTCATTGTTATAAGACTTTATCATGCCGTTGTTTGCTCTTTTAAGTTCAACTGTCTCCGGCACTTCCATTTCGTGATCACTGCAGGCCAACATTGAGAATAGCACGATTAATGTGCTGCTTAGTAGTTTTAATTTTGTTCTCATCTGTGTAAAATTTGTATGTTAAAGGCCGGAAAAAATCCGCATGATGAATTTCATCCGTGAATGTTTTAACGAATCATGCCCGTTTCATGATGGATAATTCTTCATGAATAAATTTAAAGTATCTTTTTGTCTATTGTTATGCTGATTGCCCGATACATCTTTTTAGATGACGGACTGGCAGGAATGGTAGATGAATGAATATAATAGAGGATCAAGACTATAGGGCAGATTGGTTCAGAGGTTTTACCAATTGAGTGATACAGGTAGTCTTTCAGAAATTCACTGTCAGGTTCAGAGACAAACATTGTCAATTCCATGACGCATATAGGGACTGGAAAAGGGGAGGAGAGAGTTATCTGGAGGAAAATTGAAGCTAAAGGAGGAATTATGCCTGGAGGATTCCCTGCTTTCTTTAATGAATTTTGTTTCTGTATTTCCTGCCGGCTGTTGGTTATATTTCTATTTTTACCTGTGCCATTCATTGATGGTATGTCAGCAATCATGCATAAAAGGAACAGATTTGGCTATTAAAACATTTTTAAGATGAACTGGAAAAAAACCATGGGATTTCTGGTTGCAATGTTTATCCATGCAGCCATAACAGCACAGGCACCTGATTTAAAAAATACCTTGATTATAAATGGATTCGGTCAAAAAGTTGAAGGCAGCGATTTCAGTTATCATTCATCAATCCCTGATGCGAAAGAATGTATGCTCATCCGTGCCACCGACGGGAAATCATCCATGGAATGGCTGACGGCACCGGTTCCTGATATTGTAAAAACAGAAACGGTGACATTTGTATGGCTGGCAGGCATAGGGTCTTCTCCCGGGCTTACCAGTTTTGATGTGGAAATTAATAACCGGGAAATGTTTTCATTCCAGACAGATGGCGCTGAACATTGGAGAAAAACTGCCCGTGACGGCTCTACACTTTCCTTCCAAAAAGATATGACCGACCAGTTTGGTGACCAGTTTGGGTTTATGTATCTGCAAATTCCTGCAAAAAATATGAAAACCGGTGAGCCCCTGCGCATCAAAGTCACTGGAGGGAATTTCAAAAAGACTTCCTGGTACATGACATTTAAGTTTCTGGTGAAAAGTGGAATGAAATTCACGGCTTTTCCTGCAATTGTTGACGGGAATGCAGAACACCAGCTTGGGGTAGCCGGGATCCTCCATTTCGGGCCCCCGGCAACTGCCAGGATTTTCCTGGACAATAACATGTTTAAGGAAACCCCCGTTAATTTCGGGTACAATTACGTGAGGGTGGAATTGCCGGTTGTGAAAGAAGAAACAACAGTGAGTTACAGCATGCAGGCGGGAGATTTTTCTGATGAAGGGAGCCTGACTTTAAAACCTGTGAGAAAGTGGAGGGTGAATTTTGTTCAGCATTCACACACCGATATTGGCTATACACGGCCCCAGACTGAAATCCTGGCCGAACACCTGCGATACATCGATTATGCACTCGATTATTGTGACATTACAGATTCTTATCCCGACGATTCTAAATTCAGGTGGACCTGCGAAGCTTCGTGGGCTGTGGATGAATATATGAAATACCGCCCGGAAAAACAGGTGGAACGGTTGAAGAAACGAATAAAGGAAGGACGGATAGAACTAACGGGCATGTACTTTAATTTCGATGAGTTGCCCGATGAACAAACACTGGCAGCTTCGTTGAAACCCATCAGACGGTTCAAAAATGAAGGGCTTGAAGTGAAAGTAGCCATGCAAAATGATGTGAATGGTATTGGCTGGTGTTTGAACGATTATTACAATGGGCTGGGAGTTAAGTATCTGAACATGGGCACACATGGGCACCGGGCACTGATTGCTTTTGATTTGCCAACGCTTTTCTGGTGGGAATCGCCATCCGGAAACAGGATGCTGGCATTTCGTGCTGAGCATTACATGACAGGCAACACGGTCTTCAAAATCCATGCAGGCGATTTTAACCAGTTTGAAAATGAGCTTTTGACTTATTTAAGCGATCTGGAAAGAAAGGGTTATGCGTATGATTTGATTTCGATTCAGCATTCAGGATTCTTGACCGACAATTCGCCGCCCTCAATGCTGGCATCAGATATGATCCAGAAATGGAACGAAAAGTATGCATGGCCGAAACTGAAAACAGCCACTGCCACTGAATTTTTTGAAGAGATGGAAGCTGCTCATGGCAATGAATTCCAGGTAATCAGGGGAGCCTGGCCCGACTGGTGGACCGATGGCTTCGGTGCATCTGCCCGCGAAGTATCGGCAATACGGACTGCTCAAACCGACCTGATTGCCAATTCAGCCGGTTTAACTATGGCTGCCCTCCAGGGTTCAGTCGTTCCGGATAATACAAATAAGGATATTGAAGACATCAACAGTGCCCTTCTTTTTTATACAGAACATACAGTGGGTTATCATGGGAGTGTCAGGGAACCATTTAGCGAAAACACCATGGAGCAGAGGGCAATAAAAGAATCGTATGCGTGGGAAGCTGCCCGTCGTGCTAAAATGTTGGGAGAAAAAGCCATGGGGCTGCTGCAAAGTCATATCCAGCGGGAAAAAGAACCGTCGCTTGTTGTCTACAATACATTGAACTGGAACCGTGGCGGATTGTTTGAAGTTTATATCGATCATCAGATTCTTCCAAGGTATCATGATTTTAAAATAGTCGATGAAAAAGGAAAAGAAGCAAAGGCACAACCTGTGGAACATTTTTCCGATGGTACGATGTGGGCGGTATGGGTGGATGATGTTCCCGCTTTCGGGTTCAGGAAATACCAGATAAAAGTTCATGTTGATAAAGGAAATATAATGGAACAGACCACTGCCCCTGATTTGCACATTCTGGAAAACCAGTGGTATAAACTTACAGCAGAGAAAAAAAGGGGAGGTATTTCAAGCCTTTTCGACAAGCAGTTAAATAAAGAAATTATTGATCCGCGCAGTGAATATGCATTGGGTGAATTTATATATGAAACCCTCGACAACCGTTCACAGATGGAATCCTTCAAGCTTGACAATTATAACCGGGAATCGCTTGATTCAGTCTGGATTGATGGATTTGATAAAGGTCCAATCTGGAATACCATCCGGTTCAAAGGAAAAACAAGGGCTGTTTTTCCTTCTGATGCCTATGGTTTTGAGATCAGGCTGTTCCATACAACCAAAAGGATTGATTTGGTTTACAGTTTGGAAAAAAAGATGGTAACCGACCCCGAAGGTATCTATATTGCATTTCCGTTTCAACTGGAGGATGGAATACTCTCATTCGATGTACAGGGAGGGGAAATAAGGGCAGGAGTTGACCAGATTCCGGGTTCAGCCAATGACTGGAACACAGTTCAGAATTTTGCGCGTTTGTCAAACAACAATGAACAGATTATGCTTAGCTCACCTGAAATTCCACTGATGCAGTTTGGAGGGATAAACACCGGCAGGTACAAAGCAGGAGCTATACCTGAATCGACACACATATACGGGTGGCCAATGAACAATTATTG
Organism: Bacteroidota bacterium; assembly: GCA_023412195.1. Classification (GTDB taxonomy): domain Bacteria; phylum Bacteroidota; class Bacteroidia; order Bacteroidales; family Prolixibacteraceae; genus Mariniphaga. The sequence goes on along the minus strand of JAEYNZ010000134.1, from coordinate 2,576 downwards.
GGTTACAAATTTCAATGCCGGTCAGCATGGTGGTATAACATGGAAATATACCATCTCAAGCGAATCAAAACCTTCTTCGCACTCAGCTACCAGGTTTGGATGGGGTAACAGGGTTCCCATGTTGTCAAGAATCATTCCTGGAGGTGGAGAAGGTGGCGGAGCAACGATAGGCTCTGTGATTTCAGGCTGGCCTGAGAATCTATTGCTGGTGAGTGCTGCTCCGGGAGATGACAGCCGCTCCTGTATCCTGCATGTGCGGGAGGTGAGTGGGAGAGAAGCAGATTTAAGTTCTCTTCGTGATGCTGAGAATCAATCATTTGAACAAAAAACCGTCAATGTGTTTGGGCAACCAATTTCAGGAGGTGATTTAAAAATAAAGCCATTTGAATCGAAATTTATTGAATTAAGTTGGTAGCTTCTTGCTTCTGATTACGGGAAAGCTTCAAAATTTCAGCAGCATGATTTTGGCTACAAGCCGCAGGCTGCAAACTGCAAGTACTTGTCACCATCTTCTCCAATGTACCTTGTGTCCTTCCGGTTGCTTTAGTCCCATTACCATATTTGCACCTGCTATAATGCACCGTATATCAAACCTGAGAGCGTTGCCATAACAACTACCAGAAGTACATACACAACTGTTTTTTCAGTACCGATAATTCCACTTAATACCAACATATTAGGCAGTGAAAGAGAAGGTCCTGCCAGCAGTAAAGCCAGTGCAGGTCCTTTACCCATACCCGCAGCCAATAATCCCTGCAAAATAGGAACTTCAGTCAGTGTGGCGAAATACATAAATGCACCAACTATTGAAGCAAATAAATTGGCAAAGATTGAATTTCCCCCAACCAGGTTTGCAATCCAGCTGTTGGGAATAATACCTGCCATCACAGTATCGTCATGTGTAGAACCTAGTAAAAATCCTGCTATCAATACACCAATGGCAAGTAACGGCATGATTTGTTTGGTAAAATCCCAGGTGGAAATGGTCCATTCCCGGTTATTCGGGTCATGCTTGTCTGTTAAGGTAATTATACTTAACCCGATAACAGCCACTACTACCGGTACCAGGGGAGTAGGGCTTATAAAAGCTGAAATTGCAGTTGCTGCAGCTGCCATCATTACATGCTGCCACTTTATTTTTAAAATGAAGATTAATGATAAAACCAACATAACTGCAAAAAAGGAGGTCAAATGCCATTTATAAAACCATAACCAATACCATAATCCATTGGTGACATCATCACCTGGCCTGCCCCAATTGGCAAAAACCAGTATAAATACCAATGTAAAAAAATGAAATGCTGTTTGCCACATTGGACGTTTTTCTTCTGTTTCCGGAAAACTAAGCTGCTCCTTCTCTTTCGCTTTTTCCTCTTTCCTGTATATAACCGACATCGCCAAACCTATAACAACAGCAAACACAACTGCACCAATCACCCTGGCTACGCCCATTTCGAATCCCAGTATCCGCGCTGTTAAAATAATGGCAAGGATGTTTATTGCAGGTCCTGAATATAAAAAAGCAATTGCCGGTCCCAGCCCTGCGCCACTTTTGTGAATACTCGAGAACAACGGAAGGATTGTACAACTGCATACCGCAAGTATTGTCCCCGATACAGAAGCAACGGTATAGGCAAGCCATTTCTTTGCTCTTGCACCAAAGTATTTCATGACAGCACCCTGACTGACAAAAACTGCAATGACACCTGCAATAAAGAAAGCTGGTAAAAGACACAAGATAACATGCTCGCGGGCATACCACCGGGTTAAATCAAACATTGCCATAATAGCCTCCCGGAAACGGCCACTTTCGAGGGGCATAAAATAGGCAAGGCCAAAGATTACAACAATCCAGAATAGTATTTTAATTTCCCTCTTCCATTCCATTTTGGTTTTCTATAAAAAGTTGATTTAATAAGGTTTTGGCAGATTGCCATTTTTCGCGGTTCAGGCAATATTTAATAAAAGGTGGTTCGGTTTCTCCCTGGATCAGTCCGGCATATTTTAGTTCTTTTAAATGCTGCGACAGGGATGACCGGCCTATGGGAAGTTCATCAACCAGGTCGCCACTGTAACAGCAGGCATCAAACTGCGCCAGTTTTTTTAATATGTAGACCCTGACAGGATGGCTCATTGCTTTTGCAATCTGAGCTATTTCATGAATATCAGGTGGCAATTCAACTTTTTTCTTCATAATACTCTAGTTAAATGAAGCATTTTATCATTTCGCAAAACAACGAAATGAATGTTGAATTTCCTATGATTATATTGATTATTTTTTACTCATCATTATAATGAGTTTGAAATTTGGATGATAATTGATTGAGGCAATAAAGCCAAAAAACAGGATGATCATGATTGGGAAAGCTATTCATTTATAATTTCCATGTACAAATAAATATTTCAGAAATACCATGATGAGAATTTTCTGCAGGATAAAGGAGCTATAACAAAGTATATGCTGATAGTTTATGATGAATAAACCATATTATAGGAAAAGGGGATTACTTTCCGATGCAGAAATTCTTAAATATATGTCCCAGTACCTCATGGGTAGATATTTCTCCCGTGATTTG
>JAEYNZ010000106.1 GCA_023412195.1 Bacteroidota bacterium | reverse complement strand
GCCATTGAAACTGTTGAAGGATTCAAAGAGGTCTACAAAAAACTACACCAACAGGTAACCCTGCGGGGACAAAGTCGCAGCACACTGGAAAATTACATCCGCCGGATTGCACAAATATCCCTGCAATTTGGAAAGTTGCCGGAACATATCATTGATGATGAAATCAATGAATACCTTACAGGGCTGGCCCTATCTTCAAAATCACCCTCACGGAGCAATTTTAAGCATGCTGTATATGGGCTAAGGTATTATTTCAGGCTGCTTGGACAAAACAAACGGGCTATCTCACTGCCTTCACTCAAGGGCGATACGCGACTGCCCATAATCCTGAACCGTTCAGAACTGAAAGAACTGTTTAAGGCCCCTGCACTTCTCAAGCATCGAATTGTGCTCACCCTTATCTATTCTGCCGGACTGCGCGGAAAGGAAGTTATAAACCTGAAGCTTTCAGATATCGATTTCGAACGTAAAACCATCCACATCCGGCAAAGCAAATACAAAAAAGACCGGATTGTACCTCTTTCAGGTTTTATGGCAAAAGGACTCCAAAAGTATATAGCAGCAGAAAACCCCCACATCTGGCTGTTTAACGGGAAAGAACCCGATGGCAGGTACAGCGTGCGTGGTCTTTCATGGGTAATACGTGAAACACTGAAAAAAACATCCATAAAAAAGAAAATAAACCTGCATTCGCTCCGACATTCCTATGCCACCCATTTACTGGAGGATGGTGTCAATATTGTTACTTTAAAGGAGCTGCTTGGGCATGCTGAGATTACCACTACAATGATTTATTTACATGTAGCCCAGTGTACCCTGATAAAACCCCACAGTCCGCTGGATACTTTATATGACGGCAAAAAATGAACCGGCCAAAGTACGAGGTGGCAGATGTAATCAGGAGATTTGGCTCCCAATTTATAGCAGAACATAAACCTAACGGTTACCAGCTGCGGGTACTAAATGCACTGATGAATTGCCGCACTGCTTTTCTTGGCGGCCACAGGGAAACCTGCAACTGCTGTGGTAAAACACGCATCAGCTACAACAGTTGCCGCAACCGGCATTGCCCAAAATGCCAGGCATCAAAACAAGTTGTATGGGTCGATGATTTGCTGCAGTCAATATTACCGGTAAAGCATTACCACATCGTTTTTACTGTTCCACACCAGCTGAATAAAATCTGCCTGCTTAATAGCAAATGGTTCTACAGCCAGTTGTTTTCTGCAGTATGGGATACCTTGCATATTCCTGCGATTTCGGACACTAAGTCCCGCTGAAAACGGACACCAAGTCCTGAGTTAAGCGGACACTTGTTCTCGTTGAAAACGGACAGCTATTTTCCCATTCATTTTCACACTCATTTTACGGCAATAAAGTTAATTGCTTTTATATTTTTTTCTCATGGAATCACCGTCAAGTTCAATCCTGTGAGAGCTATGAACCAATCTATCAAGGATTGCATCCGCTATTGTTGGTTCTCCTATTATTTCATACCACTTATTAACAGGGAGTTGGGATGTAATTATAGTTGATCTTTTTCCGTGTCTGTCCTCAAGTAATTCAAGTAAGATTAACCGTTGGTTGTTATCGAGTGGTTTTAATGCAAAATCATCTAAAATAAGTAAATCATGTTTTTCAATCTTATCTGTCTCTTTAATGTAGCTGCCATCAGCTTTTGCAATCTTTAATTCATCAAACAATTTTGAACAGTTCCGGTAATAAACTTTATATCCCTGCTGACAAGCCTGATGACCTAAAGCAGAGGCTAAAAAACTTTTACCCAAACCTGTGGACCCGGTAATGATTATATTCTGCTTGCCAGTTATCCAGCTGCAGGTACATAACCTCAACAGCTGGTTTTTATCCAATCCTCTTTGAGCAGTAAAATCTATTTGCTCCATACTTGCCTGATATCGGAACCTGGCTCTTGTTATCAACCTGTCCAGTCTTCGGTTCTGCCTTTCATCCCATTCGGCCTGAACCAGATAGGATATGACTTCATCAGTTGTAAAATCTTTATCCCTGCTCCCTTCAATCATTTTTTTATAGGCTCTGACAAAGCCATTCATGCGCATTTCTTCAAGTTTTTGCATTGTTACTGTTTGACTCATTTTCTTTTATTTTTAAAATTGATTATTTGTAATTTTCTTTCCCTCTGATATTTTCATGGAAAGGTAATTTTAGATTAACCGGCTCCTCCTGATCGAGTTTGTGAGTATTATTGTGTAATGAGTTCTTAATAAACCGGTAGGATATACTTCTGTATTCAATTGCTTTCCTGCATACTTTCTCAAGATCTTCTGCTGTGTACTTCTTCCCAAGCTTTAACACGCCCATACAGGATTTAAATGCTTGTTGAGGATGTTCTTTATTTTCCAGCATCAACTCTATGAAGGTTTCTACTGATCCCCCTATTTGGGAGGCCCATTTGATAAATTTATCTGTGTTCCATCCCTCTACAAATTGGTGGCCTGCCGGCATATGCCCCTCTTTTGTTGAATGCTTGTACTTCAGGCGTTTCCTTGGATGCATAGCAATACGGACATTATCTTTAAAAATTTCCACCACTCTGCTGGTATAAATCGTTTTAACCATTTTCCCAGTATATTGGTAGGGAACACTGTAATAATGTTTATCCTCTTTTAGAAACACATGGTGATGAAACTCTACCCTTGAAGTTTGAAAATGCTTTATTTCATATCGTTCTACCGGAAGAGGTTGCAGTTCATTTTTTTCGATTTCATTGAATAAATCCCTGCGACTAATATCTCTTCGCTGGAAGTTAGTATTGTTTAGTATTTCCAGTTCTTCCCAAATTGCTTCGTTAAGTTCCCTTAATGAAAAGAATGTCTGGTTTCTTAATTTGGCAAATATTCTTTGATACACTATTCTTACTGCATTTTCAACCAGTGCCTTATCCTTTGGTTTACCCGGGCGGGTCGGAAGTATTACTGTTTTGTAATGGCGGGCAAGATCATAATAGGTTTCATTTAGTAATGGCTCATAATTACATGCTTTGGTAACAGCAGATTTTAAATTATCAGGACATATGCCCCTTGTTGCTCCTCCATAAAATATCCAGGCATTTTCATTGGCCCATATCCAGTCTTCTAACTGCTGGCTCTTTACAGCTTCAACATATATAAGCTGACTCGCTCCCAGTATGGCCACAAAAATTTCTGCATTGATAATTTCGCCGGTTCCCTGATTAATATAGTGCATTTTTTTACCTGTAAAATCAACATACAGAAGATCTCCGGCTTTATGCTCAATGTGAAAACCGGCTTTTAATTTACTCTCCCACATGCGATAATGATGGCAAAACCTGGAGTAACTAAAGCCATCCGGATTATGTTCTTTATATTCTTCCCACAATAGGAACAGGGTTACTCCAACACGGGCCAGTTCTTTTTCATAGGTAGGAAAATCATTTGCCAGGGTTTCATACATTGGATTTGCACTTTTATTACCCCTTTCAAAAAGTTCAATGACTTCTGCATCTCCCATTTGGGTTATGTCATAATAGGATAAACCGCTCCTTTTAAATTCGGCAAGATATTCTCCAACACTGGTTTTACTGATCTGAACAGCATCAGCTATCTTTCTAATGCTAAATTTCAGCTCTTGATTTAAACGAAGTACTTCTCTGATTTTTTCCACGTCAATTCTTTGTCTTGGCATTGTTCCCTCCTGTTGATATTGATTAATTTTTAACCAACAGAAGTACCGATATTTAAGTGGAAAATCAATGAGGAATGATACTGTCCGTTTTCAGCAGGAATCACTGTCCGTTTTGAACCGGCCGCCCTGCCTTTTTTCTTTCAGTAACCTTGTCCGTTTTGAACAAGAACAGGTGTCCGCTTTCAACAGGAACCAGTGTCCACTTTCAGCAGGAATCTTTGTCCGCTTTCAGCAAGAATGAGTGTCCGTTTTGGGCAAGATTATGCAATACCTTGCGGCAGTTTGGTTATACCCGCTTTGGAGTGGAAACTGGTGCTGTTTGTATATTGCATACCTGGGGACAGAATCTAAGCCTGCACCCTCACATACACTGCATTGTTCCTGCTGCCGGAGAAACCCTTTCAGGCAGGATGAAACATACCGGGGCAGATGGCAAATATCTGTACCCTGTTAAACAGCTTAGTCATGTATTCCGTGCCAAGATGATGGACCAGGTCAGGCAGCACCTTGAAAACTTGAAACTTGCAGCACAATACCGGTCCCTGTTAAAAGAAGCATGGGAAAAACCTTGGGTGGTTTTTTGTGAACCGTCCATGGGAAAGCCAGACCATGTGGTAAAATACCTGGGACAATACACCCACAGGGTAGCTATTGCAAACCACCGGATTCTTAGCATCGATAACCGTAATGTGACCTTTCTGCATAAAGATTATGAAAATGGAGCAAAACAAAAACCAATTACATTAAGTGGGGTTGAATTTTTACGCCGGTTCTGCCAACATATCCTTCCTCACCGGTTTGTAAAAATCCGCCGGTATGGCATCTACAGCAGCCGGGCAAAAACATTGCGCAAAAAGTTGAACCCGAAGATGGAGCTTATGCTTAAAGCTAAAGAAACCACTCAGCAGAGGCTTAAAAGGCTCACCGGATTTGATGTGTACCAATGTCCTTTCTGCAGGAAAGGCATCATGCAACAAATGGAAGAGTTGCCAATGGTGCGATCTCCTTCAGCATTTTATTCCAAAGCTGCAGATACTACAAAATAGAACATACCACCAAAAGCTCCGCCAGTCGGGGCAGGAATCGAATTGCCTAAATTGAAATAAAATGGTTTTAAAAAGGTACATAGGATGAGAAGGCAGAATAAAAAAGTGGAAAAATGGCCAAACAAGTTGAATACGGCTGAATATAATTGCAAGGTAATCTCTAATTAAACTCAAAAAGAACAGCTCGCTTTGTTGATAAGTCCATAGCAGGGATTTAGTTCAACATGGACTTCCTGTTGGGCACGCGTGCCACAAGAAGTCCTATTTATTAGGCAATGTTATTCTTTTATCAATTTTATAGTTTCATTATCAATACGAACTATATATAGTCCTTTATCATGTTTGTCCAAATTCACTATAAATTCTGTCATGTTTGGTGATACAGACATAATCAATTTACCTAATGAGTTAAAAATCTCAATACTTTCTATTAAGTTATTACTTTTTATAACAAATTTATCTTTTGATGGATTTGGATATACATCTATAGTTGATGTTTTTATGTCATCTATCGATGATACAAAATCATAAAACACACAATCATAATTCTCATCATTTTTATAAATCAATTTGTTGTTATCATTCACACATAAGAGCAGTGCATCCTGATATTGAGAATAAAACAATCCTCTGTTTGAACCAATTCCAGAAATCCAAAACAATCCATTTTCCCCAGCATCTGACAAATAAAGAATTTTGCGTTTTTCACCTAAAACGTCAATTGAATCAGTAGAATGTACAGTATATGTATATAACCCAATAGTCAAATTTGAGTTTGTACTAAAACCAAAATCATAAATTTTAGTTTCATTGGTTGTACCATTTTCGATATAATAAATCTCTTTTCCTGAATTATTCTCCCGAATAAATCCTTTTTTAGATAATTCGATAATCTCCGAAGAATAAGACGTTGCCCTATATGTACTGTCGTATAGAACCTTGTATGAAATGTCATTTATAATTGAATCTCCATTAGTAAAATAAGAATGTGTTTCATGCATCGAACAATTACAAGTTGCATAAAATGCATATAAATCATTCCATTTTTTTGAATCAGTTATAAATACTTGTCCAAATGAGGATAAGGTCTTCAAAATTATTAATAGTGTCAAAAGTTTTTTCATAATTCGGGAATTCATGTTGTCTCAATTTTGTTAATATTGCCTAACAAAAATATAAATTAACTATTGAATTTATTCCCGTTATGCCCTGCTCATTATTGAAATATACCTCAAAATTGGCGTTGTATGTTTACAATACTTCCGGGATGTTTTCCATGTCTTTTCTTTAGTCTTCATAGCTTCAGGTTTAGACTGTTAAATATAACCCAAAAACTGGAAAAACACACCCTCTCCCCAAAGTAGGATTTTATGTACAAAACTGTGGACATATGACCAGGGAGCAGAGGGGCCAGTTTGTACACGCCGGGGAGCAGAAAGCAGAGGGCAGAGAGCAGATAGCAAAGAGCAAAGAAGGGGACGCGCATGATATGGCATTCCTGCTAGATTGGAACCCTTCAGAAGCCAGGCAGATAATTTTTCAGGTGCTTGTTCATCAGAACAATCAAGGTTCAGACATATATGATCATCAGGGTGATCAGGAAATGTTCAGACATCACTTCGGCCGGTTGAATAGAGTCACCCGGTCAGTATCAGGATAAGAGATCTTTGACTTTGGAAAGTCAAAGTCCCGGTGGCGGGTAGTCAATTAACGAACCGGTTATCTGACAGCAGGAAACCACGGGAGCCGGACTTTCCAAAGTCCGGCATTTGGCTGATGATTTTTAAGATAGCCTTTCTCCTGCATTCTGCCATTTCGCCTCATTCGCACTCACAGATTACATGTTGGATACACCTGCACGGGTCCATGCTTCATCAGATGTTTAGTTATTGAACCCTTTCAGGGTTCTGCCCGATTGCCGGTACACCAACCACGGGATGCTTCCGTGGCTATTGTTGTTGCACCCTTTCAGGGTTCAGGATTGAGGATATTTCCAAGCCCTGCAGAGATGATTAGTATGGTAGAAAACAGAATCGGTGCATGACCCTGAGCCCCATTGGGGAGACAGAATTAAGGAGGTTGTCCGGTAACATTGTTAAAACAATGCTTCATTTGATGACATATTAACCGGACACTAATCAAATTTAATATGGAATATCGAAAATTCAGAGACCCGGATACACTGAATATCAGAACTCTTAATCATATAAAGCTCTTAATACAATTGAAACAAAATACAAAAACGTATTTTTTTATTTGGAAAAATAAAATAATCTCCTACATTTGCAAAAACAGGATATGACAAAAGTCATGTCTGCAAATACGAAATAAAATATGACAATACTTTCTTCGCATAAGATGATGAACCCAATGACATGTATGATGGATATGTGTTGTTCATTGTTCTTATGTGCGGAAGCAGAGATATAAATAACCGTTAACCGGTGATTAAGTAATCCAAAGGCCCTTCTGCAACCAGCAGAAGGGCTTTTGTTTTTTTACCGGTTGACTGAATACAGACCAAAACAGAAAAAATAAGATCCAGTGATGAACATGAAGAAGAACTTTTTACCCATTGCAATTGACATTTCCGGGGAGAAAATCCTGATTGTGGGAGGTGGCAGAAGTGCTTTCAAGAAGCTTGAAATCCTGCACCGGCATAATGCCCGGGTGGAGGTGCTGGCAAAAGTGATTTGTCATGAAATCAGGGAAAGCGGAATTGTATTTTATGAAAAGGAATACAAGCCGGAACACCTGCAGGGTTACCTGATGGTTTATTCATGCACCAATGATGAAATGCTCGACCGGCAGATCGTACGTGACGGGCAGGCAGCAGGGGTGCTGGTGAACATTCACGACAAGCCTGCCCTGTGCCGCTTCATTTCGCCTGCAATATACCGGAGTGGCAACATATCCGTAGCAGTAAGTTCAAATGGCGAGGATGTATATGAATCCATCAGGATCAGAAACCTGATACAGGATTATCTTCAATTAAACAATACCAGGCAATGATTACAAAAACGAACCCATTTTCTGAAAGCCAGCTGACAGCACTGGAACAGGTGACAGGTAACCTTACCAGGGAACAGATCCTCTGGCTGAGTGGCTATCTCGAAGGAAGGCTTGCTTCCATTCAACCCAACGGAAGGGAAAATGCAGCCCTGGTCACAACAGCTTCCCTGCCTGAAAAACGCATGAAGCTTCTGATCCTGTTCGGCACCGACACGGGACGTTCGGAGGCCCTTGCCAAAAAGCTTGCAGTTAAATGTGCGCAATCAGGCATTGAAGCACAGGCAGTGAGCATGTACGACTACAATCCGCGGAAACTGAAGGAAGAAGGGCATGTAGCCATTATTGTAAGCACCCATGGCGAAGGTGAACCACCTGCAATGGCAGAAGATTTTCACAAATTTATGACCGGCACGCGTGCACCCCGGTTGGAACATGTGAAATATTCGGTTTTGGCACTTGGCGACAAATCCTATAAGTTTTTTTGCCAGACCGGCAAGGACCTGGATGCAGCCTTTACAAGGCAGGGGGCTAAACCCGTCACTCCGCTGGTAACCTGTGACGTGGATTACGAAGAAGATGCCGAAGCCTGGATGAACATCCTTCTGCAGAATTTAACACCGGGCGACTTGCCAGTGTCCAACGGAAATGCAGCATTGACAAAGATTGCTTCTGTTTATACAAAAAAGAATCCTTTCATGGCAACAATCCTTGAGAAAGTACGAATTACAGGCAGGGATTCAGACAAGGAAGTTTACCACCTGGAACTTTCTCTTGAAGATTCCGGGCTGCAATATGAACCCGGAGATGCTTTGGGGATTTACAGTCAAAATCCTTCAGGCCTAACAGACCAGATCCTGCACAAAACAGGGTTTTCACCCGCAGATACTGTAGTCCTGAAATCAGGAGAAGTTACAATTGCTGAAGCTTTCACCAATCATCTGGAGATTACCTTGCTGACAAGCGAAGTAGTTCAGAATTACTTTGCAAAAACCGGTGTTGAAGTTAACGGAAAATTGAACGGTGACGGCAGCCTGGTTGACCATTACCTCTATGGCAAAGACCTGCTCGACCTGCTGGAAGATTATCCGTATCAATGGAAGGCACAGGAACTTGCTGACATT
>JAEYNZ010000171.1 GCA_023412195.1 Bacteroidota bacterium | reverse complement strand
CCCCCGGGTGAAGTGCATATTGTTTCAATATTCCCAACCTGAACATGCTCAAGTTCCTTATCAATATCATTTAATTTTGATTTATAAATCTCCGGAATGTTTTGGTTGTTGGGAGGGTCGCCTGCTTCAACTGAAATTTGAGAATAGGTGTCCAAATTACACAGCATGAGAACCGTTAACCATAAAAATCCAAAATGTCTGTATTTCATACTTTGTGACTTTTTTTATTATTTTATATAAAACCCATATCACTGTTGAGCAGGTCGTTTTTCCATGCCTCCTTTATCAACTCAGATTGTACTTAGGTATTTATTGAATAGGAAATAAAAATTTGTGTTTGGGCTGCTGCAACAGAAATGCCGTGATTCATCTTGTTCATTTTACAGGTTGTATCAAAACAAATGTAGACGAATTTTAATTGCTTTTCAAAATATTTTTGCCGCTGAGATGAATGCAAGGAGAGCCTTATTTATTTGTTCCTGAAAAACATTGGATAGTATCCAAACAAAAATTCTTAACCCGGTTTTTCCCTATACTTTGGCAATACCAAGGCTAGATTAAATTCAATTAAATATAGACCTGGCTTAGCCATGGAGTATATTCAAACCCGATTAGAAAATGGCAGATCAGGCGGATAGTAATTTTTGAAGCAATGTTTTTTAAGAACCTGGCTAGAAATCATAAAAAATGACCGTTAAAGATGATTTTCATGTCAATATCTTTAAAAATACCCTGAATATTTTTCTTTCACAGAATGAAATTGATAAATTAGCAACAGTTAAAAGTTGTTTTTGGAAAAGAATCATTAATTGCTTTATCATGAAAATCAAACCAGGTATTGACCGCAGAAATTTTATCACCAAAACTGCTCTGGGCACGTTGGGTGCAGCAGGTATCCTGACTTCCTGTTCCGGTCCTTCGGCGAAAAAAGAAGAAATCCAGCTTCCAAAGTTACTGGATCAGGCTCCTGACGGAAAGGTCATTAAAGCCGGACTTATTGGTTGCGGAGGACGGGGCACAGGCGCTGCTGTTAATTTCCTGGATGCAGGGCCTAATCTTCAGATTACAGCCATTGGTGATGTTTTCCAGGATAAGATTGACAATTTCCGTGCACAGTTGAAGAAGGAAAAAAATGTTGAGATTGCCGATGAAAATTGTTTTGTCGGTTTCGACAGTTACCAGAAGGTGATTGATTCGGGGGTTGATGTGGTGCTGCTGTGTACACCTCCGCATTTTCGTCCGGCCCATGTGGAAGCAGCTGTCAATGCACGCAAGCATGTTTTTATGGAAAAGCCTGTTGCAGTTGATCCGGTCGGCGCACGTTCTGTTATGGTATCGGCAAAAAAGGCAGAGGCTGCCGGTTTAAGCATGATCAGCGGTACCATTCGCAGGGTGCAGAAGGATTATATGGAAACGCAGCGCCGGGTGGCCAATGGTGAAATTGGTGATATCACGGGTGCGAATATCATCCGCAATGGAGGAGCACTTTGGTTCCGGACGCGGCAGGCCGGATGGAGCGACATGGAATACATGTTGCGGAACTGGGTCAATTTCTGCTGGCTTTCGGGCGATCATATCACTGAGCAGTTTATACATGAAATTGATGTAATGAACTGGCACATGGGTAAAAATCCTGTTAAAGCCATGGGCTGGGGTGGAAGACAGCGCAGGGTAACAGGTGATCAGTATGATTTTTTCAGCATTGAATATGTTTATGACAACGGAGTAAGGACCCATTGTGCTGCAAGGCAAATTAACGGATGCACCAATTCAAAGGTTGAACAAATCCAGGGAACGAAAGGATTTGCTGATGCAGCTGGAACATTATATGACCTTAACGGAAATGTGATCTGGAAATATCCGCATCCTGAAACGGACGATACCTCATCAGAATGGAAGGTAACAAATCCTTTTGTTCAGGAACATATCAATCTCGTTACCGCCATCAGGACGGGTAATCCGGTAAGTGATGCTGAAGCACAGGTAAATTCTACGCTCATAACCATCATGGGCAGGATTGCGGCTTATACAGGAAAAGATGTAACCTGGGAAGAAATGATGAATTCGGATCTTTACCTTGGGCCTAAAACGTATGCTTTCGAGCCTGTAGAAGGCATAAGGGAAGAGATACCGCTTGCAGGTGTTCCAAATGGAGTTGCCTGATCTTTAACGGTAAGTAAATACTGATTAAAATTTCAACCATATGAAAAGTGCACTTACAGCATTCATATTTTCATCCATATTCTTTTTTAATCTGCAGGCACAGGATCTGATTGCCACCTTTGGGTACGAAATTCCGTGGCAGCATGTTATTGAGGGAAAAGATACTGCAGGCGATCCTGTAAAATGGTACCAGGTTAACACTGAACCGGACACCTGGAAGAAGGAGGGTGATTTGTTCATATCTTCAGGTTTGCCTATCGGAGTTATCCGGAGTGAAAAGGAGTATGAAAATTTCATGATGCATATCGAGTGGCGGCATATGGAGGCGGGGGGCAATTCGGGCACATTTGTCTGGAGTAAAGCTATACCGGGAGAGAACAGGCTGCCTGACGGTGTGGAGGTACAGATGCTTGAGCTCGACTGGGTGAACCAGAATGTCAGGAATGGTGAAAAACCACCCATAGCTTATGTCCATGGCGAATTGTTTGGCGTGGGCGGGGTTGAAATAGTACCCGACAATCCACGTGGTGTAAGGAGCAAATCAATTGAGAACAGGTGCAAGGGAAAGGGAGAATGGAACGTTTATGATGTGGTTTGTGTGGACGGCACCATTAAACTGTCGGTGAACGGTAAATTTGTGAACGGCATCAGTAAATCATCGCAAAGGAAAGGGTATATCTGCCTGGAAGCCGAAGGGGCTGAAATACATTTCCGAAATCTAAAAATCATTGAGCTGCCCTAGTCTGGGTGCATTACGATGTAATATTCTCAACGGGTTCGGCATGTACAGTGGAAACGAATCCAAATTTTTCCAAAATAATTTCTTCAATCCTGGTGCAAATCACATGTGCTTCATCCAAAGTCATTTTAGCCGGAAGCTTGATATGGCAGCTGAGTTCAGTATGCCTGCCATAACTGTGGATGTGAATGTGGTGCATGTGCAGGGGTAATTTGAATTCTTTTTGAGTGGTGGATCTGATGGAATCAAGAAGTTCATCTGAAGGGCCTTCACCGAGGAGTGCTTTTATTTCTGGTTTTAGAATCTGGTAACTGACATAACCTATCATAAGTGCTACAAGAAAGCTCAGCACAGAGTCGGTCCACCAGAACCTGCCGCCTGCCGCAATACCTATCAGGATAATTACGGATGAAATGGCATCAGTCCGGTGATGCCAGCCATCAGCTTTCAGTATAGAAGATCTGGCCTTTTTAGCTAATCGGAAAGCATATTGTGCCATTGCTTCCTTAGCAAGAATGGAAATAATGGTGGCGACCCAGGCAAAAAGGCCAAATTCTGTTGTTTCCCTTGTACTGAACTTTTTAATGGCATCCAGGGCAAAATCAAAAGCAATAATGGCCAGCAACACACCTATGATGACAGAGGCAATATGTTCCGCCCTTCCATGCCCGAAGGGGTGTTCATCGTCGGCAGGTTTATTTGAAATTTTCCCACCTATAAGTACGATTACTGAGGATACAGAATCAGATAAGGTGTGCCATGCATCGGCAATCAGGGCAAGTGAACCTGTCACCACTCCGGCCCAGTATTTTAAGGCAAACAGAAACAGGTTTCCTATAATGGAAATCCACCCTTCACGTTTTATATATTTTATTTTGTCGGGCATAAGGACAAAAATAGAAAAACCATTTGGTTATCATGCAAGGTATTTGTTGAACTTGCCTGCTTCAACGGGTGGGCTCCTGTTTTCTCTCAGAAACTTTGCGGATGAATTTATGAAGTAAAGGGAATTTCCCGGTTTTTGTGAACAGGCTTTTGCTTCCGGAGTGCAGCATGAGGTTGCGTACGTATATGAACAACCCAAGGCTGTGTGCGGCAAATAGAACCGGATCGAGGCGGTATATTGCATAGGTAAAGATCATGAGAGATCCAACGGTGCTGATGATCCAAAAGCCCTTTGGGAGAAATGAATCGTTCCGCTTTTCTGAATAAATCCACTGGTAGATGAACCGGAAGGTGAAGATGATCTGACCGGCTGAACCCCATATCAGCAGTAAAAATGGTACATCCTCATTTTTTAAAATTGAATTGAAGTTATAGGTTTCACCCCAGAGCAGCCATGAGACATAAACAAGTGGAATGATAATGGCAAGAGTTCGGGTTGCCAGGTGCATTCTGTGCCAGACCTTTTTGAGCTGCAGGTTGCGGATATATATGGTGTAAACAAAGATTTGCCCTAAAACGATTGCGAAATCGTTTCGCAGAATCCCGTAGGTCAGCATCAGGATAGATGCAGCAAGACTGATTTGCCAGTATATGGCAGGTGAAATTACCTTACCTTCTTTTTCCGACAAAAACCATTGGGCAATATTTCGTGCAAAAAACAGGATCTGTGACAGGAATCCCAGCGCATAAATTAAATAGTCATTCATTCCGGTTGATTCTGCTGGGAGGCAAAGATAGTCTTAATATAAAATAGTTGAAGGAAAAATTTCGCTGTCGAGTTTCTTTATGGCTTCACGGGCGGCATTTTGCTGGGCTTCTTTTTTTGAAGTGCCTGTTCCCCGTCCCAGTTCGATGTGATCGATAATAACTGTTGCGATGAAGCGTGGTTGTTTATTTTTCTCGCTGACCGGTTCTTCAATGGTTTCAAACTTTAATTCTTTTTTGTTTTTTTGGCTCCATTCAATCAGCTGGCTTTTGTAATTTGAATCCTTTTGTTCTATTTCTGCCATGTTGACGAATTTTGAAAGGATTCTTTTTGTAACAAATTTCTTGGTGGTCTGATAGTCGGTGTCAAGGTAAATAGCGCCGATAAAGGCTTCCAGTGCATCGCCATAAATATGGCTTTTATCGATATTTTTTGTAGTATTTGAATCAATAAAAACATTGAGTCCCATATCAAACGTAAGGCGTGTAAGAAATGTCCGGTTTACCAGCTTTGAGCGGTTTTTGGTAAGAAAGCCTTCATCCTGTTGCGGGAACCTGTTATAAAGAAAATCGGCAATAATGGCTCCAAGAATGGCATCGCCAAGAAATTCGAGCCTTTCATTGTTTACGAGATTCCCTTGTGAATCTAAAACTGAAGCTGACTTATGGATAAAGGCCAGGTCGTATAGCTTCAGGTTTCCGGGATAAAATCCGATTAAATCTTTTAAAAACAAATAAAACTCTTTCCGCGGCGACGAAAAGAGTTTTATTCGTTGTACTATTCTTCTAACCACAGGGCTTTAAAATTTTTTAAATACCACGGTAGCATTATGTCCACCAAAACCGAAGGTATTGCTGATGGCAATATTTACTTCCCGTTTCTTGGCAATGTTAAATGTAAAATCAAACCTGTTGTCAATTTCGGGATCATCGGTAAAATGGTTAATAGTGGGAGGAATGATGTTATTTTGTATTGCAAGTATGCTTGCCAGACCTTCCACAGCACCGGCTGCCCCCAGCAGGTGTCCTGTCATCGATTTGGTGGAGCTTATACTTACTTTAAATGCATGATCACCAAATGTCTTTATAATGGCTTTTGGTTCCGCTATGTCTCCAAGTGGGGTAGAAGTACCATGCACGTTAATATAATCAACATCTTCAGGTTTAATCCCTGCATCTTCAATAGCCCATTTCATCACGAGGTTTGCCCCTTTTCCGTCAGGGTCAGGAGCAGTCATGTGAAATGCATCGGCTGACATTCCTCCGCCAATCATTTCAGCATATATTTTGGCGCCTCTTCTGACAGCATATTCATACTCTTCCATGATAAAGGCTGCAGATCCCTCTCCAATTACAAAGCCATCCCTGTCTTTGTCGAATGGCCGTGAAGCTGTTTTTGGATCATCATTCCTTGTTGACAGTGCCCGCATTGAATTAAAACCTGACACGCCTGCTTCATTTACAGCAGCTTCTGAACCACCTGTAATCATCACATCGGTTTTCCCCATGCGTATCATGTTGAAGGCTTCGATCATTGCATGTGATGCAGATGCGCATGCAGATACTGTAGTGAAGTTTGGCCCTCTGAAATGGTACCTGATAGATATAAGCCCGCCGGCAATATTTGCTATCATTTTGGGAATAAAAAAAGGCGAAAACCGGGGATTTTCTTCCTGGAAACTCCTTGTTTCCTCGAAAAAGGTTTGCAGCCCTCCAATTCCGGCACCCCAGATAACTCCTGCACGGTCGTGGTCGATATTTTCATGGTCGAGCCCTGAATCTTCAATGGCCTGAGCAGCTGTAACCATGGCATATTGCGTGTAAAGGTCAAATTTTCGTGCCTCTTTTCGCTCCATGTACTGTTCTACATTGAAATTCTTTACCTCACATGCAAATCTGGTTTTATGTCGTGAAGCGTCAAATCTGGTAATGGGTGCGGCACCGCTAATCCCGTTTTTAAGATTTTCCCAATATTCTGCAACAGTATTGCCTAAGGGATTAACGGTGCCCACTCCGGTAATTACTACCCGTTTAAATTCCATAAATGAATTTTCTGGATTATTTTACGGCTGCTTCAATGTGTGCGATGGCTTCGCCAACAGTTGAGATTTTTTCAGCCTGATCGTCTGGTATTGCCAAATCAAATTCTTTTTCGAATTCCATTATCAGCTCTACAGTGTCAAGTGAATCTGCTCCAAGATCATTCGTGAAAGAAGCATCATTGGTAACTTCACTTTCGTCTACTCCCAATTTATCAACAATAATTGCTTTTACTTTTGCTGCAACGTCAGACATAATTATAAAATTTTAGTTAATAATAATTTGAGTTTTTAAATAATTCGCTGCAAAGTAATACATTTACTATTTATATTTCAAAGAAAAAATATAAAAAAGATGATGGAACAGGGTTATATTAAATATGCATTATTCTTAATTTGAATATTGCATTCAAATGTTCCAAATCGCAAATTCAATATAAAATGAACGTTAAAAAATTGGCAATTTTTGCATCCGGATCGGGTACGAATGCAGAAGCTATTATAAAGTATTTCAGGAATCACAAAAATGTTGTCATAGATTCTCTGTGGAGCAATAATCCCACGGCATACGCATTGGTTCGTGCTGCGGATGCAGGTGTCGAAACGTTTATTTTTACAAGGCAACAATTTTATAATAATAACGAGGTAGTGCAGCAACTTCAATCGCGTGGAGTCGACCTTGTTGTTCTGGCCGGTTTCCTATGGCTAGTACCAGAGAATCTTATAGAGAAATTTCCGGTTATAAATATACATCCTGCTTTATTGCCAAAATATGGAGGAAAGGGAATGTATGGGATGAAGGTTCATCAGGCTGTTGTCGACAATCAGGATAAGGAAACAGGAATATCCATTCATGAAGTCAATAAAAACTATGATGAGGGGGAACTTGTTTTTCAGGCTAAGTGTGAAGTGCTGCCCGGAGATACTCCTGATGATGTTGCAAGGAAGGTTCATAAGCTTGAATATGAGCATTTTCCTTCCGTAATAGAAAAATACATAGAGCAATTGGATTAGTATATTTTTTAATGTTTTTATGTGTTCACAAAAGGTGCAGGTTAATAATAATTACATACGGGGTTAGGGCGTTAAATAATGTTAAAGAGGTTTTTGCGAGCTTTTCTTTAAAATTATCTTTGTTGCATGAGTAAAAGGATGCTGGTCACATTAATATTGTTGATGGCACTTGTGCTGTCGGGGCTGATACTGGTGCAGACTAACCTTATAAAAACTGCCTCAGATATCAGGGAGGAGCAGTTTGATCAGATTGTTACGGTTGGGTTAAGAAGGATTGTGGATCTGCTGGAACTCAATGAGCAAAAGCTTGCCCGGAATTATGCCCAACTGGGAAATATACCAGGTAACAATCCGCCAATGGATATCTTCCCCCGTCAAAGTACAGGTCCGATTTCAGGGGGCTTTCAGTTCAGCCAGTTTAGCTTCTCTGATGGAAGTATCTATGGAAGTTTTGAAGAACATTACCAGGTAATCATCACCAACCCTGATTCAGTTCAGCCTGGCCAGGATCTGACTTTTCCGGATCATCCTTCAAAATCCACATTTTTTGATCAGTTGAATGAATTTAATTTTGACCAGGAAAGGAGAAGAGAGAAATGGCTTGAAGATATGGCCTGGAGGAATTATGAAATCCTTTTGGAAGGAAGGCCATTGAGAGAGAGAATCGACTCTACATTTCTTGTTAACTGGATGAGAGAAATTTTTACGGGGCTGGGAATCGGGCTTGATTATAAATATGCTGTGCGGTCTTCCAGCCAGGGTCAGGATGTGTTTATATTTGGAAGCCCGGATTATAATCCTTCCCGTAAAAAAGAGTACTACAGCTTTCTTTTTCCTTATGATGTGGACGGGCAACAGCCAAATTACCTGTATGTTTATTTTCCCAAACGCACAGGTTATCTTCTGCGGGCTACGGGATTTACCATAATACCAACAATTATCCTGACAGGATTTTTGATTGCTATTTTTGCTTATGCCATATTAATCATTTTCAGGCAGAAAAAGCTTTCAATGATTAAAAATGACTTTATCAACAACATGACACATGAACTTAAAACGCCCATTTCAACCATATCGCTGGCCAGTCAGATGCTCCAGGACGGAAGTATTGCCAACACTCCTAAAACCATAGAGCACATTTCTAAAGTCATAAACCAGGAAAGCAAACGTTTGAGCCAGCAGGTTGAAAAGGTTTTACAGATGGCAGTATTCAACGAAGGAAGGCTGAAGCTGAAGTTCAGGGAATTTGATATCAATCATACATTGCGGACGGTAGTAACCAATTTTGAAATCAGGATAAAAAGCAAGGATGGCATCCTGCATGCTGAACTAAATGCAGAAGATCCGGTTATTACAGGAGATGAGGTTCACATTACAAATGTTGTATTCAACCTTCTCGACAATGCAATGAAATACAGCAATGGCAATCCCGAAATTACAGTGACATCAGAAAACAAAAATGGCTATGTGATCGTATCGGTGAAAGACAATGGCATTGGAATTGCGAAAGAACATCATACCCAGATTTTCGACAGGTTTTACAGGGTTCCGACAGGTAATGTTCACGATGTTAAAGGATTTGGGTTGGGACTCAGTTATGTAAAAAAGATAATTGATTTGCACAATGGGAAAATAAAAGTGGAGAGTGCAATCCACAAAGGCACAAAATTTAGTATCTTGTTACCGAAAATAATGACATGACAATGGAACAAAAAACAAAACTTCTCCTGGCTGAAGACGATGAAAATCTGGGGCTCCTGTTAAAAGAGTATCTTGTAGCCAAAGGGTATGAAGCTGATCTTTATCCTGACGGTGAGGCTGCTTATAAAGGTTTTATGAAAGCACATTATGATATATGTATTCTGGATATCATGATGCCTAAGAAAGATGGTTTCTCTCTGGCCAAGGATATCCGCGTGGTAAATGCTGAAATTCCCATTATTTTTCTTACTGCCAAGAACCTGAAAGATGATGTAATAGAAGGCTTTAAGCTTGGAGCCGATGACTATATTACAAAACCTTTCAGTATGGAAGAACTGATATTTAGAATTGAAGCCATACTGAGAAGAACTTCGCAGGATTCACAGGCATCATCCGAACCTGTTTTTAATCTTGGAAAATATACATTTGATACGCGCAAGCAAACGCTTTCGAATGGTGACAAAGTTGTTAAACTGACAACTAAGGAGTCTGATCTGCTTAAATTACTTTGCCAGAATGCAAATAAAATACTGGAACGCAACTATGCATTAAAATCCATCTGGATTGATGATAACTACTTTAATGCACGGAGCATGGATGTTTATATTACCAAGTTAAGAAAGCATCTGAAGGATGAGCCCACTGTGGAAATCATCAATGTGCATGGCAAAGGCTACAAATTGATCGTTTAAAGATCAACGGCAACCGGACCATAACAGTCCGGTTTTTTCATGAATCAATCCAGCTTCAATACGGCTAAAAAGGCATTCTGCGGTACCTCCACATTACCAACCTGTTTCATACGCTTTTTACCTTTTTTCTGTTTTTCAAGGAGTTTACGTTTACGGGTAATGTCACCTCCGTAGCATTTTGCAGTTACATCCTTCCGTAAGGCTTTAACTGTTTCGCGTGCGATAATTTTAGAGCCGATAGCAGCCTGTATGGCGATATCGAACTGTTGCCTTGGGATCAACTCTCTTAGTTTTTCACACATGCGGCGGCCAAAAGAATAAGCATTATCGAAGTGGGTAAGGGTAGAAAGTGCATCGACCATTTCGCCATTCAGCAGAATATCGAGCCTTACCAGTTTGGCAGGTTTATATCCGCTCATATGATAATCAAAGGAGGCATACCCGCGTGAAATGCTCTTAAGCTTGTCATAAAAATCAAAAACAATTTCACCCAGGGGCAGATTAAAAACCAGTTCGGCCCGTTCGGCAGTCAGGTAATTCTGGCTGACAAGGGTTCCTCTTTTATCGAGACACAGATTCATGACAGGCCCGATAAACTCGGATGCAGTTATAATACTTGCCCTGATAAATGGCTCTTCTATAGTATCTATCAGGGTGGTATTAGGTAATCCTGAAGGGTTATAGACCTTTTCCGTATTTCCGTTGGTCAGCAGTACATTGTATGAAACGTTTGGAACCGTAGTAATTACATTCATATCGTATTCTCTTTCCAGCCTCTCCTGGATGATTTCCATGTGAAGCAATCCAAGGAATCCGCACCGGAAACCAAACCCCAGGGCTGCCGATGACTCAGGTTCAAATGTAAGGGAAGCATCATTCAATTGCAGTTTATCCATTGCACCGCGTAAATCTTCATAATCATCGGCGTCAATCGGATAGATTCCAGCAAAAACCATTGGTTTAACTTCTTCGAATCCGGATATTGCCTTATCGCATGGCCTGTTAACGTGTGTAATGGTATCACCAACCTTTACCTCCTTGGCACTTTTTATTCCGGAAATAATATATCCCACGTCACCTGCACCCAACTCGTCACGTGGAACCAGCCCCAGTTTTAACACGCCTATTTCATCTGCATTATATTGCTTTTCGGTTGCAACAAATTTTACCAGGTCCTTTGTTTTAATGCGGCCGTTCATAATTTTAAAATAGGCAATCACCCCCCTGAAGGAGTTAAAAACTGAATCGAAAATAAGTGCCTGCAATGGGGCTTCAAGGTCTCCTTTGGGGGGAGGAACCTTTTCAATGATTCGTTCAAGAATGGCTTCCACGCCCATTCCGGTTTTGCCGCTTGCATGAATGATGTCTTCACGATCGCAGCCAATTAAATCAATAATCTGATCTTCAACTACCTCAGGTATGGCATTTGGAAGATCCATTTTATTCAGGATGGGTATGATTTCAAGGTCATGTTCCAGGGCCAGGTAGAGATTTGAGATGGTTTGGGCTTGTATTCCCTGGGTTGCATCTATAATCAAAAGTGCCCCTTCGCAGGCAGCAATTGATCTGGAAACCTCATATGAAAAATCAACATGGCCGGGGGTATCAATTAAATTTAGCTTATATATTTCACCGTTATGCTCATAATTCATTTGTATGGCGTGGCTCTTAATGGTTATTCCCCTTTCCTGTTCCAGATCCATACTATCAAGCACCTGATCGCGCATTTCACGCTCCCCTATAGTTTTGGTGTAGACCAGCAACCGGTCGGCTAATGTGCTTTTTCCATGATCAATATGTGCGATGATGCAAAAATTGCGTATTCTATTCATATGCTTGTACCTGTAATCCTTTCCTGAAATTTCCGCAAAGATATCTAAATTTAAGATTGGAAAATTGAATATCTTCGATTTTGGAAATGAACTGTTATTGTAAGCCGCAGAAGAAAAGAAAGCAGGATCGAAAATATGGTAGTTGTACAATCAAAATATATTTTTGGCATATATTTTGATATTATATAAGAGTCATGAAAACAGTTAAACGCTTAGGATGTTTAACAATGATTAGAATACAATTTGCTGTTTTTTCATAAGTTTGGTTTAGTTAGGTTTAGTTTTAATCCCGGGGTAATGACCCCGGGATTTTTTATGAATAATATATCAGAAATTCAAATAATTAAACTTCATTCGGAACTACACAGGGAGGCCTGTAGTTTCTTGTCAGCATCAGGTCCGCTTCCGGATCATTTGCAAATTTTTCATAGTCGCCCATAAAGTTGAGGTCTCTTTTTAACCTGTAGGAAATATTCGCCAAAATGGGTAATGCTGAGGAATAATGTCCTTCCCGTATATCACAGTTAAGGTTGTAATCACTTCCTGAGCGGATAGCATCTATGAAGTTGGCATAATGTTCTGCACCACCGGGTGCAGCCCTAAAGGTTGGATCTTTAGGAACCTCTGATGACTCCTTAGAAGAACCGGCAAACGGTTCACGTTCTCTTTGCCGGAATGCCTTCCAGGTGCTACCGTTCAGTTCAAGATATCCATCAGTACCATAAAACATGTTGCCTATTTTGATATCCAGTCCGGATTCTCCGTGTGTGAAACGCCCCCTGGTTTCAAACTCCAGTACCTTGCCATCGTTATATGTAAACAGGGATGTTTGGGTGTTGGGTGTTTCCTGGGAACATTCTTTCGGGCTGATGCCATAAATGCCACCTGTGCTGTAGATTTTGGCAGGATGTTCATTTTTGTTCAGTCCCCATCTTGCTATATCAAACTGGTGCGGCCCCTGGTTGCCGGTATCACCGTTACCGGTATCCCAGTGCCAGTGCCAGTTGTAGTGACCTCTTTTTTCATTGTATGCACGGTATGGTGCCGGCCCTAACCATAAGTCGTAATGTAGGGAAGAAGGCGGATTGCTGTCGGTTGAAATTCCGAATGAATCACGGGGCTTATAGCACAATCCTTTTGACAGGTAAACTTCACCAATTCCTCCTTCATGAAGGAACTTCATGGCCTCCATTACATTGGCAATCGAACGGTTTTGAAAACCAACCTGCACTCTCCGATTGTATTTACGTGCAGCTTCAATCATTTTTCTGCCTTCAAATACATTGTGGCTGGAAGGTTTTTCAACATAAACATGTTTTCCTGCCTGACAAGCCCAAACAGTGCCCAGGGCATGCCAATGATTGGGCGTAGCAAATGAAACGGCATCAATGTCCTTGTCATCGAAAACCCGTCGCATGTCCCATTCCGTAACAGGCATTTGACCCATCGATTTCTCCACTGTTTTGGCACGCTCTGCAAAAAGGGATTCATCCACATCGCATATTGTTTTCAGGTAAACATTCCTGTTATCCTTTAAGGAACACCATGTATTGATGTGCCCTCCACCTTGTCCGCGGATACCGATAACAGCAAGTGTAACCCTTTCATTGGCTCCCATAATGGAACCGTACGACCTGGCACTGAACCCAAGCCCGCCAATCGCAATCCCAGCTGTTCCGGCAAGGCTTTTTTTAATAAATTCTCTTCTTTTTGTCATAGATTATAAGATTTTTGTTGGTTTAAATTAATGGCTTACAATTTACCTAATTGAAACTTTACCGTAAAATAAATGGAGAATAGTTTTTTGATAATTTCATCAAAAATATAATCCCCTGGGCTACAATTCCAGGATTTTTTTCCAGATAGATTCAAGAACAGGGATGCCTTCAGCAAGGTTATTTTTACGAGTAAGAAGCACCCTCTCTCCCGGATACCTGATTTCAGAAGATGAGCGTTCTGGCAAAGAATTTTTATAATCTGAAATGATATCGCTGATTGTTTTTTGAATAGTAGGAAAATTTCCTAATTTTTCAAGGCTAAAAGCAATATATACCTGTGATACACCATATTCAGCCTCGTTGAGGCTGAGCTCCCGGGTAGATAAACCTGCTGACAGAATTGTAGCCAATAGATCCAGTAAAAGCGACAATCCTGCTCCTTTCCAGTATCCGATAGGGAGTGCTCTTCTTGAATGCAGGATTTCTCCGGGATGCTGTGTCAGATTACCTGTTATATCAAAGCCTCCGGGAAAGGATAGTAAAGAATCTTCCAATTGGGTTGCTTCCATTTTACCATATGAATATTGGGTCATGGCAAAATCCAGAACGATTGCTTCTGTATTATAAGGCAGAGCGAGTACAAGAGGATTATTGCCCAGCCGGCTGTCTTTTGCTCCCCAGGCAGGCATGTTGGCTTCAGTATTGGTCCAGCCAATAAAGGCAAATCCTTTTTCAGCAGCCTGCCAGCCATACGTTCCGCCGCGCATCCAGTGATTTGTGTTGGCAATTGCTACACAACCGATTCCGTGTTCAGAGGCAAGCTGCATCGCCCTGGTGGTGCAAAAAACTGCATTTAAAGGCCCCGGGCCTAGTTGCCCGTTCCATTGTTCCATAGCCCCTGCAGCGTGTACAAGAGCAGGCTCTGCATCTGCACGTACAAAACCGCGCATCGTATATTCAATAAACCTGGGAAAACGATTGATGCCGTGTGAGTATATTCCATCAAGACTATTACCTGCAAATATACGGGCACAGGCATCTGCTTTTGATTCAGAAAAGCCATTTCGTAATAGCACCTGCCGGAACACCTGCAACATTTCTGCATAGCTTATGCGGATTTTGCTCATTTCATAATGTTTTTAAATTGTCTGCAGGGCATGATGGACCCGGTCAAGAAGTACTGGAACCTTCTCATAAGGATCTCCTGCTCCCAGTGTTTCAAGAGGCAGGTAACCCCTGTAGCCGGCTTTCTTTATGATCCTGAAAAGCTTTATGAAATCTGCCGGCGTTTCTTTTCCGTCAATCCAGACATTCTCCTTGATCTGCCAGGTCACGGCATGATGAATTGTCTTTTCAATTTCTTCATATGGATCATGCTGTCGGTAGCTGCCAATATCGAGGTTCAATCCAAGCCATTCTGAGTCAACCATCTTAAACATCCGGTTAATTTCATCTGCTGTTTTCATAAAATCATTGTGGTTCTGCAGGGCGATGATCACTCCATACTGCCTGCCATACTCACAACATTCCCTGATATCGCGGGCCATCCATTGAAATACCTGCTCCTGTGAATACCCTTCATGTGCATTGGTACCATCAAAAATCCGCAGGTTTGGGATTCCCAGCCGGGCAGCTGCTTCAATCCACCTCTTGATCATTTCAATATCGGCTTTCCGTGCTGCCGGGTCAGGATTGGCAAAATCATTCCGTATTCCTGTCCCACTGATATCGATGCCCAGTAAAAACGCCTTTTTTTTAAACTCATTTATAAATTCAACGGAAGGTGGTTCCGGATATCCCGGGAAGTAGTATCCGGTTGGATCAATAGCATCAAAATTATACCTTGCACAGAAATCAAGCACATCGAAAAGATCTATTTTACCTTCCCTCAAGGGTGCATTGAAAGAATAAACATTCAGGCTCAGCTTGAATTTGTGGGTTAAAGGCTCCTGACCGGCTTTTTTTTCTCCCGGGAATGGAGCAATTCCTATCAAAGGTATGGCAGGTACAGCAGCCATTAGTTTTAAAAAATCCCTCCTGGTTTCTGAAATTGATTTATGCATAGAGTTGAAGTATTATTGAAGCAACAGAATCTTTTTCTGATACCCCTAATTTATCAATTTGATTTTAAACTTTAATCTTTTAAGGAGGTTAATTAATCCTGCAATACAATCATTTCCTAACTTTGGCTTATATAATTGGCATATGGGTACTGAAAAAGAAAAGAACTGGCATTCGAAAGAACATACTGAAGTCATAAAGCAACTTGAAAGTTCAGAGAAGGGATTGTCGTCTGACGAAGCAAAAGAAAGAATCAGGAAATATGGTGAAAACCGGATTCAGCGGAAAAAGGAGGAAAGCATTTTTACCCTCTTGTGGCGGCAGGTAAATAATCCCTTGATCTGGGTTCTGATTGGTTCAAGCTTACTGGCAGTGGTTCTGGGGAAAATTACCGACGGACTGGTAGTATTTTCTGTGGTTGTTATCAACACCATTATAGGATTTATTCAGGAGTACAAGGCAGGAAAAGCTATAGAGGCATTAAGTGAAATGGTACCTGAAAATGCTACGGTTTACCGTGATGGCCGGAAAGTTTCCATTCCTGTTGCCGAAATTGTGCCGGGTGATGTGGTTGAACTGGAGGCAGGAGAACGTATTCCTGCCGATATGCGGCTGATGCGGCAGAAAAATATGTCGGTTGAGGAGGCTGCACTTACAGGAGAATCACAACCTTCGCAGAAATCCATCCAGCCCGTTGAAGTGGAAGCTTCACTGGGCGACAGAAACTGCATGATTTACAGTGGCACTATGGTTTCAGGTGGTACAGGAACGGCTGTGGTAGTAGGTACAGCCATGGATACCGAGCTTGGCAAAATTTCAGGAATGCTCGGTGAAACTACAAACCTGGAAACTCCCCTTACAAAGAAACTGGCTGTTGTAGGGAAATATCTGACAATTGGAATTATTGCCATCACCATAGTCATCATGATAATTGGTACCTTAAGGGCTACAGGACAGGGCGCAGATGTTGGCACTGCATTAAAAGACAGCCTGATATTTGCCATTGCCCTTGCTGTGGGTGCCATCCCTGAAGGATTGCCTGCTGTAGTTACCATTGCCCTGGCTATTGGTGTTCAGCGTATGGCACGGAGGAAGGCCATTATCCGTAAGCTGCCTGCGGTGGAAACCCTGGGAAGCACCACTGTAATCTGTTCTGATAAAACAGGTACGCTTACCCGCAATGAAATGACAGTAAATGAAGTATGGACTGCAGATCATGATATCCAGGTAACAGGGGTGGGATATAATCCCGATGGAGTATTTAAAAGCGGTAAACAGGAAATGAATGAACTGCCTGATGATATAAAGACCATTCTTGAAAATGCTGTATTATGCAGCGATGCCACCATTAAACCTGAAGGGGAAAAATTCAGCATCACGGGTGATCCCACTGAAGTATCTTTGATTGTTGCTGCGGCAAAGGCACAAATTGATGTCGATGAAATCAGAAAATCTCATAAACGGCTTGATGTGATTCCATTTGATTCGGAATCAAAATTCATGGCCACCCTAAACAAAAACGGGCAGACCCGCATCATTATTAAAGGCGCACCCGAGGTAATTGTTAAACGGTGCAGCACGCACCTGAATGGTGAAAAGGTAGAGCAGGATGCCGTTTTTGAACAGATTGAAAAGCTTGGAAAGAAAGGCATGCGTGTTCTGGCTGTGGCACATAAGGAAAGCCAGCACACCGAAATGGACGAAAAGGATGTGCAGGATGGATTCATCTTTGGAGGCCTGTTCGGAATGATAGATCCGCCCCGTCCTGAGGCCATAGATGCAATAAAAGTTTGTCATGATGCAGGAATTGTCGTGAAAATGATAACCGGCGACCACCGGACAACAGCACGTTCAATTGGTATGGAACTGGGACTTTCCGAAAAAGGAGAGGCTGTTACAGGGTCTGAACTGGTGAAAATGGATGACGCAGCATTGGATGAAGCCGCAAAAAATACCAATATTTTTGCAAGGGTGGCTCCGGAACATAAACTGAGGCTCGTAAAATCGCTGCAAAAGGATAACCAGATTGTTGCAATGACAGGTGATGGTGTTAATGATGCACCCTCACTTAAGCAATCGAACATCGGAGTGGCCATGGGTATAACCGGCACTTCTGTTTCAAAGGAATCGGCCGATATTGTACTGGCTGATGACAACTTCGCAAGTATCAGTGCAGCAGTGGAGGAAGGGCGAAGGGTTTATGACAACCTGCTTAAATCACTTGCTTTTTTATTGCCCACCAACCTGGGACTGGCATTCATTCTGGTGTATGGCATCATGTTTTTTCCTTTCAATTCTGAAACAAACGAACTGTTACTGCCCATGCTGCCCACCCAACTGTTGTGGATAAACCTTGTGGCAGCAGTGGCACTTGCACTTCCACTTGCATTCGAAGTAAAAGAGCCCGATGTGATGAAACGTCCCCCAAGGAAACCCGATGAGCCCCTGTTTAACAAATTCGTTACCTTCAGGGTGTTCTTTGTTTCCATCCTGATGACTGCCGGCACAATCATTCTTTTTAATTTACAGTATTCAGGTGGGGCTGCCGGCAATACAGAAGCACAGGTAGCCCTTGCCAGTGCCCAAACCACTTCGGTAACGTTTGTTATCATGTTTCAGATTTTTTACATGCTCAACTGCCGGTCGCTGAAAGATTCCCTTCTTAAAATCGGTTTGTTTTCCAATAAGGTTATATTCCTTGGAATAGGTTCTGTTCTTCTGTTACAGGCTATTTTTATATATGTTCCCTTCATGCAAAAGATTTTTAATACGGTTCCGCTTTCACTAAAAGAAATTCTTTATGCTGTTGGATTCGGGTTTGCCATTCTCCCAATTATTGGAATGGAAAAAAGGATTCACTCCATGATTTCACGCAGGAAAGCTAAGAGCAAAGGGTAGAGAGCAGTGAGAGGAGAGCACAAGGAACAGGGCAGAGAGTAGGAGCAAAGGGCGGAGCGCACAGGGCACAGGACTTAAGGCAGTGAGCAAGGGAGTGAGGGATCGGCTTTGGGACTAACAGACCGGGAGACGGATTGACGAAATGTATATTTTACCACAGACTGTTCAAAATGATTCGCGGCTGAAATCAGGAAGCGGGAAAATAAACAGAAGCTTTGTATTGGCAGAACATGTGAAATGTATATTTTAATTGTTTCTTTACTCTTATGCCATTTTACTTTATTATGAACTATCATCACTTTCTTTTCATACTCTTTGTTATTATCAGTATCTGGAATAAAAGTTACAGTCAAAGTGCAGAAATCATTCAACCCCGCTACAAGGTAACTCTTCCTGAAGCGCACATTGGAGACCTGGATATAGACCTCAAATTGCTTGAAAGCTATGAACCTGTGGCTGATCAGGAAAAACAATTTTACAAAGATGCCCGGGCAGTCTTTGCAGAAACAGAACATGCTGATTTTACGGATCCCCGAATTTTGGAAGCTGCACAACAGCACAGAATAACATTATTGGGTGGTCCAATGCTTGGTGACCTGAAAGATGATGGAGTAACTCTTTGGTTAAGGCCGGCTTCAGCAAAACCTTTAAAGGTTATTTTAACCACACAGAATGGAAGGAATAAAAAAACATATTCTTTAAATTCTGTTGAACCAGGCACGGATTACAGAATAAAACTGGATGGTTTAGCTTCTGATTCTGAATACAGATATGCCGTATATGTAAAGAAAAACAGAATTGCAGAAGGAAGATTCAGAACAGCACCATCATTCAACGAACAAAATATAATCAGGTTGGCCTTTGGTTCTTGCTTTCATAAAATAGGGTTACACAATCCCAATCTGATAAATCAGATTCTTCAAAGGGAGCCATTGGCCATTATGCTGCTGGGAGATATTGCAGTTGATGACAGGGAAAACAATATGAACATGCATCGGTCTGATTATCTTTTGCGGGATATGTCCAGGTCCTGGAAACGTCTTTCTGCCATTGTGCCTTTATATACTTCCTGGGATGATCACGATTATCTGAACAATGATCTGAGCGGTATCCCCGAAAGATTCAATCCAGCTGACCGGAAAGCGCTCCGGACTGTATGGCAGCAAAACTGGAATAACCCTGAATATAAAGGAGAAGGAGTTTATTTTAATACCCGGCTTGGAGCGGTAGAATTAATCATGCTCGATACCCGGTCGTGCCGTGAAAAAGAAAGACAGGGACAATATGAATCCTATTTAGGCACAAAACAACAAAAATGGTTAAAAGAAACCTTGAAAAATTCTACTGCTCCTTTTAAGATTATTTCAAGCGGGACCATGTGGTCTGATTATGTAACCAATGGAAAGGATTCCTGGGGGAGATGGGATACTCTGGCGCGGGAAGAAATTTTTAACCTGATTGAAGCAGAAAATATCACCGGTGTTTTATTGATCAGCGGAGATCGCCATGGCGCCCGTGCGTTTCGTATACCAAGGCCATCCGGATTTAATCTATATGAATTCGAAGCTGCATCACTTGGCGGTGTTCCCGGTCCTGATGCAATGGCAGCAGATGCTGTGAACCAGATTTTTGGGTATCACGGCACCGGGACGATTGCATTCGGTGAATTTACTTTTAATACCATTGGAGATAAGCCATATTTGATTTTCCGGCTGATCGATGAATATGGCCAAATCCTTGAGGAACATGAACTATCATATAACCGGTTAATACCGGGAATTCAGTAAATGGTCTGTTGGCTAAAGTTCAGGTATAAATTCGGGAAGTAATTCTGCCCCGTTGCTGATTCAGAGCCTGCAAGCTTATATTTTTCATTAAACAATGCCCTTCTTTTATCGTTCTATATTATCATTTACGGCAATGATAACGAACTGGAAACAGATTAATCCGGAAATATGTTATGAGAAAACTGATAATGTGGAATGTCATCACGCTGGATGGCTATTTTGAAGGAGCCCATAACTGGGATTTAGCCTTTCACAATGTGATCTGGGGACCAGAGCTTGAGAAACTTAGCATCGAGCAATTAAAATCAGCTGACTATCTTGTTTTTGGCAGGGTAACATTTGAAGGTATGGCTGAATACTGGAAAAATGAAAAGGGAGAAATTGCAGACCTCATGAATGATATCCCTAAACTTGTATTTTCCCGTACACTTAAATCGGCCGGCTGGAACAATTCTACATTAATTACCGGAGATGCGTCTGCTGAACTGGCAAGATTAAAAGGAGAGGGAAACCGGGACATGTATGTTTTCGGAAGTGCAAATCTGTCGGAAACATTCATGAAAGACAATCTTTTTGATGAATACCGAATTGGAATTTCTCCTGTATTGCTTGGAAGCGGAAGGTTGCTGTTCAGCAAAGGTATTTCAGGTAAGCTTAATCTGGTTTCCACTCAACCTCTTGAAACCGGCGGCGTTGTTTTAAAATATTCAAACAGGGCAATGGGTAGTTAAATCTTCTGCTTCAGCCTGTACCATCCTTTTCTGTACTTTTTGGTTTTGGGATTAATCACCCTTGAAAACAGGCTGCCTTTCCTTTTATTGACATCATACAACAGAACCCTGTTCACCTTAATCTTCAGGTCTTCATAAGCCGGAATCCCCTCGGTGTAAAACAGGTTGCTGTTCATGTTCAGAATATGCCTTGCTATATGCTTTACATGAAGTCCCTTTTGCCGTGCTGTTTTATCGGAAAGTATGATTTTAACAGAATCCTTTATATTCATAGCTGTTTGAAACCTGGATAAGATGAATGCTTCAGCAATTGTTTTTAATGCTTGTAAATTCAGGTGGCAGAAGCAGCAAGTTAAAAAATTCCAGGGCTTGTAATCTGCCGGATTAATAATATTTTCCAATATTTTTTAACAATAGTAAAGCTAAATTCAAGGGGTAAAGGGCGAAGAAGAAAAAATAACAATCAACTGAAGATATTGCATTCATGTCTTTAATGTCCTGATCATCCTTGAGCAGGGATATCTGAGAAAAAAGATCCAAATGCCTGAGGCAAAAACCAACTGAACATTTACCCCTGCGGCATGTTACAATTTTGTTAATGCTTTAATACACAATACAAAAATCATTTTTGTTATGGATAATTCTTTGAAAACAGCAGTTATTTACTATAGTTCAACGGGAAACAATTACCAGATGGCACAGTGGGCGGCGGAGGCAGCCAAAAATGAAGGTTCAGAGGTAAGGCTAAGAAAAGCACCTGAGCTTGCTCCCGAGTCGGCTATTGAACAGAACCCAGCCTGGAAAAAGCACTATGATGCCACCCGCGACGTGGAGGAGGTGACTATGGATGAACTCGACTGGGCCGATGTGTATGTATTCTGCGTGCCTACCCGGTATGGTAACGTTCCCTCACAGATCAAGCAGGTGCTGGATTCTGCCGGCCGGCTCTGGCAGCAGGGAAAACTGATGAATAAAGTGGTTACTGCTACCACGAGTGCCTTGAATACGCACGGGGGACAGGAAACGACACTGCTTTCATTGTTCACCACCATGTATCACTGGGGAGCACTGGTTGTTACACCAGGTTATACTGACGATTCATTATATGCAGCCGGCGGAAATCCATATGGCATAAGTGTTACGGTAGACGGAGAAGGACAGATGAAGGAAGACAGGGAGTCAATAAAAAAAGCCCTGTTTCATCAGGTTCAAAGAGCCATCGACATCGGAAAGCGAATCAACGGTGCATAAAATATCACGTTCCCGGTAGAGGTGTCATGCCTTGCCCGGATCTTCTGTTGTTTTATTAAATTTAAAAACCTTGTACAGGTAACCTATGGATGGAAATATGATCAGTACGCCTACAATCAGTGCTATCAGCATATAATATTGTGTTTGTTCGGGTGCACTGGAGTTATGCATGGTAATGTCCTGTCCATCGTTAATTTTAACCAGGATGGGAAACTGTATGGCAAACCATCCTGCAACTATCATGGTAGTCTGGAATGCAGCAGTGAACCGTAAAAGGTTTTGCCTCCCTGATTCCAGGTTGACCCATAACAAAGGCAAAGCCAGTGTTGCCAGAATTACACTTACAATGCTTGCCGGCGACTGGATAAATTCCCTGAGCAATGGATGTCCCTCTATTTCAGCAGCAGTGAAAACCAATACCCCTGCAATGACCATGGCTGTCACAAGGAATTTTGCCATGCGCGCGAACCGTTTAATTTCAGCTTTATCATTTATTACCCCGAGGGTATAAATGTTTGCCAGAAATGCAAACATAATAACAAGGAATATGCCCAGGCTAAAGGAAAACAGGTTAAACCAGGGGTTTATATAAACCATGTAAAAACCTTTGCTCCAGTCCTGGGTAATGTCGCCCAAAATTATTCCCCCCATTGCAACTCCAAGAAAGAATGTTGTGAAAAGGCTCGAGTACCTGAAAATGATGGAATATATTGCATTTGTCCTTGCTTCTTCAATGTCATAATGCCTGAATGTGAAGGCTGACCCGCGAAATACAATGCCAATAAGTGCCAGCAGTACCGGGATGTGCAGCGCCGTCATCACAGTGGAATAAACAGGGGGGAAACCGACAAATAAAATCACGATTACAAGTATCAGCCATACGTGGTTAGCTTCCCAGATCGGGGCAATGGCATTCGAAACAATTTTTTGGGCTTTTCCGCGGGAGAACAACTCGATAATCCCTCCACCAAAATCAGCGCCTCCCAGCAGTACATAAAGCAGGAGGCTGATAGCCATGATGGCAAATATGATCTCAGTCATTTTTTTTGTATTTAGCGTGCAACATTTTAATCTGGCGGCTGAAGAGCCATATAACAATGAATGAAAGCATCAGGTAGAGCAATGTAATGATGTAGAAGGTATACTGTATGCCAGGCATGGGTGTCAGCGAGTCACGGGTTTTCATAATGCCGTAAATGATCCATGGCTGGCGTCCTACCTCGGTTACTACCCACCCTGCTTCTATTGCAATATAGCCCAGGGGTATGGCAAATACAAGCAGCGAGAGCCACCATCGTTTTTCAAGCCAGTGTTTCCACCTGAAGGTTCCTGCAAGGAAGATAACCCCCAGGAGGGCAAGAAACATACCGATGGCTACCATCAGCTGAAAAGCGATGTGAGTGATCATCACAGGAGGCCATTCATCACGCGGGAACTCCTCCAGTCCTTTGACTTCAGCATTAAAATCGCCATGTGCCAGAAAGCTCAGGAATCCGGGAATTTCTATGGCATAGTCTACTGTCTGATTGTCAACATCCGGTAGGCCTCCAATCAGGAGGGGGGCCCGGGTGGTTGTTTTAAAAACTGATTCAAAGGCTGCAAGCTTGGCTGGCTGTAGTTTGGCCACCATCTTGGCTGCATGGTCGCCGCTTAGTGGCTGGAGAATGGCTGCCACTGAAGCAAATGCCAGGGCAATCGTGATGGCTTTTCTATGAATTACATATTTTGTTTTCATGTAAAGCAGGGCATGGACACCTGCCACAGCGAACCCTGTGGCTGAAAAAGCAGCAATAAGCATATGGTGGGTCTGGTGGAACCAGGCCTTGTTGAACATGGCAGCTACAGGGTCAATGTTTTCTGCCTGCCCGTTTACCCAGTCGAACCCGGCAGGTGCATTCATCCATGCATTGGCAGATATCACAAATACTCCCGACATCAATCCTGCAACACCGGTGACGAATCCAATCCACAGATGGACATGTTTGTTAATCTTTCCCCAGCCATACAGCCACAGACCCAGGGCAATAGCCTCCACAAAAAAGGCTGTTCCTTCCCACGAAAAAGGCAGGCCGAAAATAGGTCCTGCATGATGCATAAAAGTTGGCCACAACATGCCCAGTTCGAACGAAAGCAATGTCCCCGAAACAGCACCCACTGCAAAAAATATGGCAACCCCCTTTGCCCAGGTTTTTGCAAGATCGATGTAAACAGGGTTGTTGGTCCGAAGCCATTTCCATTCAGAAACAAACATAAACCAGGGCATGACCATTCCAATACAGGCAAATACAATGTGGAACCCCAGGGATACTCCCATTTGCCACCGTGCAGCCAAAAATTCATCCATGATATTATGATTTTGAAATTAATTGCAAAATAATGTAATCAATTCATACCTTAAAGGTACCTCTTCCGATGGGCTAATTTACAATTATTATTTCAAAGCTTCACCCACTTTTTCCTGCAGACGCGGAATAACCTGCTGAATAAACCATTCGTTTTTCGCCTGCCAGATGTTGTTCCGCGGAGAAGAATGCGGCAGTACAAAAAAGTGTGGCAGGTACTCCTCAAAATGCATGACGGTTTCTGTAAGAGATGGTTTGGCCCTGTTGCCCAGGTAATATGCCTGAGCGTATTTACCTACCAGCACCGTAAGCCTCACATGATTCATTTGACTCAGCAACTGACGATGCCACAGGGGTGCACATTCGCGGCGGGGGGGCAGGTCGCCCGATTTTCCCCTGCCCGGATAGCAGAAGCCCATAGGTATGAGGGCTATTTTTTCGGGATTGTAAAAAGTTTCCTTGTCAACCTGCATCCAATTGCGGAGTGTATCACCACTTTTATCGTCCCACGGAATGCCACTGAGATGAACTGCAAGCCCTGGTGCCTGCCCCACAACAACAATCCGTGCATTGGGATGGGCAGTTACAACAGGCCGTACACCTGAAGGGAGGTATTTCTCACAATGCATGCAGACCGATATATCTTTTAAAAGCTGTTCCATGTAAGTAGTAACGGGGATGATTATTCCGTCAGAAGGGGGCAATTCGTTGAATGGTTTGTCAGGTTAGATCTGCTCCCATCCCTGCCTGTAATTTCTTCTGATCCATTGCTCAGAGGCTTCAACAGCTTTCAGTGTCGCAAATTTAGTATTATATCGAGGCTTTCCTGAAGCTATTTCAAAATCACTTTCACTCTGGATGCGGATCACATCCTGGGAGCTTATATTTGTGAAACGCATGTTTGAAGCATCCCATTCCAGCTTTCTTCCGAGGCTTTGCATCCTTACGGCAAGGAGGCCAAGCAGCACCATTTCAGTAAGGGGGCCGGCATATTCAAAGCCGGATGAAGTATTTAACCGTGTTTGCCCCGGTTCTTTTGCAGCACGAACCCAGTCTTGTTCATGCCCTCCGTCCAATGGATTGAATACTCTGCGGATTGTTTTTTGCGGCTCCTGGAAATTTTCCATTTCGCTTAACGGCAGAAGGGTCGGGTTCTGGCCGTAAGTTCCGCACATGATTTTTCCCCGGGTACCGTAAAATATGCAACCCCCGTTTTCGTCACCCATCATGTCGCCCGGATTAAGTTCAGAAGGTCGTGGAGGCATCAGTCCCCCGTCGTACCAGTGTACGGTTACCTCAGGCATTGCCACCTTAGGAAGGTTGTCGCGCCGTGAAAACTCATACCTGATGAGTTCTGAATTGGGAAGCGAATGGATATTGAAGCCGGATGAACTTGCCTCAACCGATTTGGGATGTTCAAGCATAAGCGCCTTGTATATGGGTTCAAGTATATGCGGGCCCATGTCGCCTGCAGCACCTGTACCAAAGTTCCACCATGCACGCCATAACCATGGGTGAAAATCAGGGTGGTAATCGTACCAGGCAGCCGGCCCCACAAACAGGTCCCATTCGAGGTTTCGGGGGGCGCGCCTGCCCCTCTCGGGGGCTTTAAGGAACTGCGGCCAGGTGGGCCTGTTGGTCCACGCATCGGCATGGGTCACTTCGCCGATTACCCCTGCCCAAATCCATTCACAAATACGGCGAACATCTTCACCTGAATTGCCCTGGTTGCCCATCTGGGTGGCCACACCGTACCTGCGGGCATTATCGGCCAGCAGGCGTGCTTCATAAATGGAGTGGGTTAGCGGTGTCTGCAGATAAACATGCTTTCCGGCTCTCATGGCCAGTACAGCAGGCAGTGCATGTGAGTGGTCAGGTGTTGCAATAACCACCGCATCAATGTCTTTTTGCTGGTCGAGCATCACCCTGTAATCCCTGTGCTGTTTTGCCATGGGCCAGCGCTTGAAGGAGTTTGCCGCCAGATCCCAGTCAATATCGCACAGAGCAACAATATTTTCGTTTTCAACATTCCGGAGGTTGATATAGCCATAACCGCCCACTCCGATGCCTGCAATGTTCAGCTTGTCGCTTGGGGCTTTATGGCCTAAGCCTGCAATTACATGAGAGGGTAGAATGGTGAAGCCTGCTGTTGCGGTTGCTGCACCTGCTATAAATGCCCGGCGGGAAATCATGTTCATCTTTTTATCCATATTTTTCAAAAACGTTCAATACCTGAACAGGTTGATGCAAAGTAGAAAAAAAATAATGGACCGTACAATTTTTCGGGAATTTTAAAAAATGAAGTAGACCGGGATACTTGTTTGATAATTCGCTTTGGGAGGCGGGGATTCCAATCCACGCATTTATTATTTAGGTATTTAAATCAGCGGATTGGAATCCGCTGCTCCCGTGAAGGAAATCCGTTGCTCAAACATGGTAACTATTTTATATCTCAATCTGGAAGAAAACATGAGATTTCATATGTCCCTGAAACACCCTAAGCAATGCGACCCGGGAGGCGCAGATTCCATTCCGCGCATTCTTCTCACTGTATCTCAATCAGCGGATTGGAATCCGCTGCTCCCGGTAAGGAACAGGTTATTAAATGAAATGCTCTGGTCCAGACTCAAACCAAACTCAACCTTAACTCAATGTAAAGTCAATTATAATTGAATTTACATTGACTTTAGATAGACTTTATATTGAATTTACATTGAATTTAATATAGGGAAAGTATCTGGTTTCTTTACTGAAAACAAATTCCATTGAATGAATAAACCATTCATCCGGATGATGTTTTGAAAGTTGGTTAGGGGAGTTGCTTTACAGCCAGCCACAAAAAAAAGAGGCTGCCATAAATGACAGCCTCCCGTTAAAAGTCTTTTAATAATGACCTGATTATGCAGGCATATCAGGAAGGCTCCAGGGCTTACGATAAGTATGTTTGATAAGCTCTGCAGCAAATTCTTTGGCAGGAACCGGGTCAGTCCAGGTTTTCCTGAATGATGGGTGCCCGTCTTTGATTTCAAAACCATCTTTGATAACTGTACGAACAGTTTCGTCAGCTCCCAGATTGGTGAATTCCATTTTCTCTCCGTTCCATTCAAGAACTTTATTCAGCGATTGCAGGCGAACAGCAAGAACACCCATAACAACCATTTCGTTGAACGGACCAGCTTCGTAGAAAGCGGATGCAGTTTCAACACGGTTTTCCGGTGATTCTTTACATGCACGTACCCAATCCATTTCGTGACTGGTTTCGATCCTGCGGCGGAACTTCGGAGCGTTTGGTGTGCGGCCTGAAAGCAACCATGGGTTTACACCGTAGCAACCACAGATCAGGCTGTCTTTGGTTCCATGGAAAATCACACCACCACCTGCGTCATTTGGATTTTTGCCAACCGGCCATCCTTTTGGAAGGTTCCATTTAATACCACCATCGTACCAATGTACATCAACCTGTGGGAACTGTGCATTTTTCTTCATGCCTTTCCATGGACGTTTTGCGGCACGTGCAGGGAATGTAAGCTTCACTGATTGTGAAACAGGAGCACAGTCTTCCAGCAGAAGGCTTGAGCTACCCTGTGCATGTGTTGGATATCCCAGTTCGAGTCCAACAAATACAGGATGCAGTATATGGCATGCCATATCACCAAGGGCGCCTGTGCCATAGTCCCACCAGCCACGCCAGTTCCATGGGTGGTAGATTTCATTGAACGGACGCATTTTTGCCGGTCCGACGAACAAGTCCCAGTCGAGGGTATCAGGTACCCAATGACCGGCTTCCGGGGTATTCAAACCCTGTGGCCAGATAGGACGGTCGGTAAAGGCTTCTACTTTTGTTACTTCACCAATTTCACCGTTGGCCAGCCATTCGGTTACAAGGTTTACACCTTCGCCCGATGAACCCTGGTTACCCATTGATGTAGCTACTTTGTGTTTTTCAGCCAGTTTTGTTAACAGGCGTGACTCGTATACAGAGTGGGTTAGTGGTTTTTGCACATATACGTGCTTGCCCATTGTCATTGCATGAGCAGCAGTAATGGCATGGGTATGGTCGGCAGTTGCGATCACTACTGCATCAAAATCTTTCCCCATTTCATCATACATCCTGCGCCAGTCTTTGTATTTTTTGGCTTTCGGATAACGGTCGAATACGCCGTTCCCTCCGGTGTATTTCCAATCGACATCGCAAAGTCCGATAATGTTTTCAGCTTCCAGGTTTTTCAGGTTAGCAAAACCCATTCCACCGACACCAATACCTACTATGTTCAGTTTATCACTTGGAGCTTTATGCCCCAATCCGGCCACTACGTGGCGCGGAACAATTGTGAGACCTGCTGCAGCTGCAGCTGTCGTTCCAAGGAATGCTCGCCTTGATACAACACTTTTGTTCGAATTTTTCTCCATATTAATCGAAGTTTTAATTGGATAGGTATTTTTTATTCCTATTTATTATTTCATAAAAATCTGCTAAATATAACCATATTAAGATTCCCCTCAAATACCGTCCTTACCAGTAAGGATTTAAAATTAGGAAAAAAACAGTTATGTTGCCTGAATTTTGATGCTTTTATTTAATAAAAAAGCATTGAACACCATTTACTTATCACTTTAATTAATCAGTCTGTTCTATGGTTGTTAAAAAAAATCAATTTGATTGGATATGCTCTTTAATCTATTTTTGACCCGAAATTTTTAATGAGTCTAAATAATAATTTCATTTACCATTTAAATAATAATTATATGTTGACAGTTGGAGACAAATTTCCGGCATTTGAGAAAAGAGCAGTTGTGTCGGTGGAGCCCGGAAAAGAGTTTAGAACCATTTCAGGTGAGGAATTAAGCAATGGCAGGTGGACCGTTTTCTTTTGGTGGCCGCTGGATTTCACATTTGTGTGCCCTACCGAAATATCTGCCTTTAATCATAATTTTGATGAGTTTGAAAAAAGAGGTGCCAATCTATTTGGAGCTTCAATTGATTCGGAATATGTTCACCTTGCATGGAGGAACAATCATCCTGACCTGAAAGACCTGAAATTTCCAATGATAGCCGATACCTCTAAGTCATTGTCGGAGGAGCTGGGAATTCTTGAAAAGGTGGACAAAATTGCTTACCGGACCACCTATATTATCGATCCCGAAGGAATCATCCAGCATGTATCGGTAAACGGACTTGAGGTCGGCCGTAACGTAAAGGAGATTTTGCGTCTGCTCGATGCTTTCCAGACAGGAGAACTTACCCCATGCAACTGGGAACCGGGCCAGCTGACTTTGAACTAAAATGTACCTTTTTATGTTCCTGTAAAATCAGACATAATTCATATTTGTTTTTGATCTGCTTTACAAAAATTCGTTGAAAAAGGAACCACGTGGTTCCTTTTTCTGGTTTTATATCAAATTATGAGCATGACCATTAAATAGCAGTAACCCAGCATCCGGAGCCGTCCCCCCTGCCTGCCGGAACAGGCAGAGGTTACTAGCCTGAAGGAAGCACCTGTCAGATTATTGGTAATAATCAGGATTACCAGTTAAACTCCAGGTTGTATTTTGCCGGATCAAGTTCCCATTTTTCGAGCAGCCACCTTGCAGCCCTCAGGTCGTAGCGGTCGGTGTTCATTTCGGGCAGGGAAGTGATCATATTAACCACACCCTGCTGAATTTCGGGGCTGTTGTCGTTAGTGCAGTCAACTGCATTCAGGGCATGGCAGCGGGCAAACGGATTGGGGTGTTCCATCAGTTTCAGCCAGGCTTTTTTTGCGGCTTCCCTTTCACCCAGATTATATAAAGCTTCGGCAGCCACGGTTACCACATTGGGAGAAGAATCATCCAGCGCAGCCATCAGTTCAGCTTTTGCAGGTTCAGCCTCTCTTCCCAAAATGATAAGTCCGGTTGCTCCCCAGTACCTGATGGCACTTTCCCTGTTTTTCAGGAAATCCTTCAGTGCCGGAAGGTTTTCGCCTTTTCCAAGGGTAGCTGTTTCAGCAGCATCCATTACCGGCTCAAGATTGAAACTTCCCGACCGAACATAATCATAAGGGGCTGTTTCTCCCGAACGGCTGACAAGATCAGCTTCAGGAATGAAACCTGTGTCCTGAATCCTGCTTACCCATTCCCTGTTGGCTGAACGCATACGTTCAAGCACATCGGCATAGGCAGGGTCGGCAGCCAGGTTGTTGATCTCCCACGGGTCGTTTTGGGTGTCATATAGTTCTTCTACCGGCTTGGGCTGCCAGAAGGCGCTCTGGATTTCGTTGCACTGGCCGTTCAGGTATGCCTGCTCCCATGAACGTATGGAAGGTGCACGCCAAAGGTATTCCAGGTGCTGACCATAAACCCGGAAAGGCATGTAATTACGGATATACCTGTATTTTTGGTCGCGGACTGCACGGCTCATGTCGTACCGTTCATCCATCCTTCCCCTGAACATGTATGCATATTGCGGGTCATCCGTTTTTTGCTTTCCCATAAAGGCATTACCTTGCATAAATTCGGGGATGGTGATGCCTGCAATGCTGAGCAGGGTAGGGGCCAGATCAACAAAACTGATCATCCGTTCAACCTTTGAGCCCGGTTTTTCAGCAGGAAACAAGTGTTTGTATTTTTCTGGTACCCTGATGATAAAAGGTACTCTGGTTCCGGTTTCATATACATACCGTTTGCTGCGGGCAGGAACACCGCCAT
This sequence comes from Bacteroidota bacterium, assembly GCA_023412195.1. Taxonomy (GTDB): domain Bacteria; phylum Bacteroidota; class Bacteroidia; order Bacteroidales; family Prolixibacteraceae; genus Mariniphaga. The sequence goes on along the minus strand of JAEYNZ010000171.1, from coordinate 1,222 downwards.
GGTCGCCATAATAAAATACGATCGTATTCCCGGCCAGACCGGCTTCTTCGAGTTCACGAAGTTTATCACCAACCCACGCATCCATATCTTCTATCTTGTCATAATATTGTGCCCAGTCGTGTTTCACGGCAGCTGTAGCCGGATGATAAGGCGGAATGGGAACTTCATCAGGTGAATGCCTCAGTTTTTCATCAGGTATGGAATCATGGAGGCTGCTTTCGTGTGATATGGTGGTGTTAAAGATGGCAAAAAATGGTTGTCCGGGTGCCCGGTTTTTATAATGGGCATCACGGCTGCATTCGTCCCAGATCTGGTTTGGATCGATCGACTGTGTATTGTAATCAGTTTTGACGTTATTTGTGCAATAGTAACCTGCTTCACGGAGAAATTCAGGGTAAGTCCTGACAGTTTCCGACTTCAGGTACTGGCTGCGCATGTGCTGGTTTCCGGCAGAAGTGGAATATACACCTGTAATGATCGTGTTTCGTGCCGGTGCACACACAGGTGCATTTGCATAGGCATGGGTATATAAAAATCCTTCCGAAGCCAGCTTGTCGAGATTGGGTGTGGTAGCAAATGAATCGCCGTAGCATCCCATCAACGGGCTGTTGTCTTCGCTTGTCAGCCATAAAATGTTTGGCAACTCTTCAGGTACCTTTTCCTGGCAACCCGAAAGGGAAATTGCTGTTACAGATGCGAGTGCGAGTATGGATTTGCCGGCCAGGTTTTTGAGTCTCATAAAGTATTATTTAATCTTTGATGTTCAAAAATAGATAATATATACCAAAGGGCAAAGGGTGAAGAGCCAGGGACAAAGTGCTAAGAGCACACCTGCCTGCCTGCAGGCAGGGGGCTGGGAGCAGAGGAAAGGAGCAATGAGAAGAGAAAAGAGGAGTCAGTGTGACTGGTTGCTGGTTTAATAACCTAATCGCCTGATCGGGCTTGTCCCCCCTGTCTGCACTTTAGCAGGCAAGCAGACAGTGGATTAAGGGAGAGTGACAAAAACTACAATATCTTTAATCGTCAATTTAAAACACCCCAATGAAGGAATATTTACTATGGTAAATCATAAAAATTTCATTCGCTTTTCTAAAATTTTCTAATAATATTTAGAATGTTATCCGGTAAAATTGTTAAACCAATGAAATTTGAGATCTCTCACTTCGTTCGGGATGACAATCAATTGGTTATGTATTGTGGAGGGGTAGGATGGCGGCGAAGC
>JAEYNZ010000151.1 GCA_023412195.1 Bacteroidota bacterium | reverse complement strand
CAGAAAAACAAATGGCCCATTTACTTTGATATTGAGCTTGAATATCCGGTTCCGGAAAATTCCAATGCCCAAAAGGAAGTTATTAAATGCGTTGAATATTGTAAAAATATTTTGGTTTAAGGAATGAACAGGAATTCCATCCGGGATTTAATGTGAAGAACGGATGGAATCTTTACATCTTAATTCCTTGCATGTTCACCTGTTCCACGCACAAACTTTTGATTTTGTTATATTAACTGTCAAATAATATCAAAAGCTCTTTTGCCTTACTTACCTTTTCAGTGAATCCAAGTGATTTAAAAGATTCAATCATAGATTCGAGCAACCTCCGGAGGAACAGGATGTCGGGCCTTGGTTCAGCATATGCATGTTCGGGAGTGAAGTTGTTCTTCTTCAGGTGGTACTTAACCTCCTTACGGCTGGCAATGGAACCCTTGTTTGACGGATTGATGTAAAACAATACATCGGACTTTGTATTTTTTCCATGTACCTTTTTTGCAAGCTCCCCATCGACAACTGCAACCAGCGGGTTTTTAGGGAAATCGGTAAAGTAAACCGGCAACCCAAGCTGCCTTGCTACAATAGTATATAGTATGCTCAGTGAAACCGGGTTTCCCTTTTTTGTGTCCACCAGTTGGTTTAGGTAACAGTTCTGGGGCGACTTCATGTTCTGATGGTTGATTGAAAAACCGTGTATGTTAAAGAGGAAGTGGTTCAATACGGTGGTTTTTTCAAGCAGTGTAAGTGAATCATTCAGTTCGAGCCATACATCATTTTTGATTTTTGTTATTTTTAACCTGATGTTTTCATGGTTGACATCAGGGTACTGGATCCGGTCGAGAGCCAGGTATCCTTCAAGCAAATCATGCTCTTTTGAATGAATCCAATGCGTTAGATGGCTTCTGGTTTTCTTGAACTGAAGGTCCTGAATCAGGTTTTCGATTCTTTCCTGGCTGGTTTCATCATAGCTCAATTCCCATTTTTCTTCAAGGGCAGGAATGATCGTGTGGCTTTCCTTCAGCAGTTCACGTTCAACTGATTCAAAAACCAGTTCATCGGGATCATCAAGTAGGGCAATCAGCGCCTTTAACCTGGTTCTGTTCATAGCTAATTTATTAAGCAATCCAACACCTTAGCGATCATCTTGTTCATTTCAGGGCGGTAGTTCTCATTTGCCTTTTTCTCCACCCTGTTGGCAATTACAAGGCACACCGTAAGCGCCTGGTGCCCCAGCATGCGGGAAAGCCCATATATGGCCGAACTTTCCATTTCGAAGTTTGTAATTCTATGGTCTTCGAAAATAAATTTTTCAATGAGGTGATTCAATTGAGGCATGGCAAGCGGAAGTCGTAACACGCGTCCCTGAGGCCCATAAAATCCTGGTGCAGAAATAGTGACCCCCTTTACGAATTCAGGATCCGTGAACCTGGCGAGTAACCGGGAAGATGCATCTGCCACATAAGGTGACGGCAGAGAATCGGGCCATTGAGTGTATTGTTTAAAAGCTTTTTCAAACAACATATCGCAATATTGTTCCCGTCCTTTGTAAAAGTTGAGCAGGCCGTCGAACCCGATGGATTTCTGTGATACTACATATGAATTGACAGGAAGGTCGGGTTGTAACCCACCAGAAGTACCAATGCGGACAATCTTCAGGGTAGTTGTTGCTTTTTTAACCTCCCTTTTTTCAAGATCGATATTTACCAGTGCATCCAGTTCATTCAGCACAATGTCGATGTTATCAGTACCGATACCTGTTGAAATCACGGAGATCCTTTTTCCCTTATAGATGCCCGTTATAGTCCGGAATTCCCTGTTATTTCCTGTAAATTCAATAGATTCGAAATGAGAAGCCACAACATCGACCCTTCCCTGGTCGCCTACAAGAATAATAGTATCAGCCAGGTCGCCCGGCTTCAGGTGCAGGTGGAAAATAGTGCCGTCGCTGTTTAGTATCAACTCCGAATTTGGAATCATGTTAAATTGTATTTATCGATAAAACTATGGATTCCGGTGCTAACAGCCAATTAATTAGAACAAAAAATATAAACAACCTGATTTTGAAAATGCAGTAATATTTAGGATATGTTAACAACTTGGATTAAACACGATGGTTTGTAATGCAATTTTATTAGATTTAAATCCTCTAAATTTCTATTTTTGAATGATTAAACCAAATTTGTGACGCATGTCTTTTAAATTGTTCACTCTGCAGCTACTGGGTAAAATAAAACCGGTAGAAAAGGTTGAAGCTCAACGTAAATCATTATGGAATGATTATAATGAATATATTAAAACAGAAAATTCGGAGGAGTTAAAACACCTTTTGGAACTTGAAAAGAAAGTTCATTCTGAAGATTTCAAAAGAAGAAAGGCTGAAATACAGTCATTGCGGTTCAAAGACAGCAAGGAGTACAACCTGCTGAATGAATTTGAAAAGCTTAAATCAAGGAAAAGCATCAGGCAATATTTCAGTGTTGCAGGATCGGCTGAATTAAAACGGTATGAATCGTTAAAAAATTCAGAGAAGCTTAAGGAATATGAAATGCTTCAGGAGTATGTGAAGGAAGGCCAGTTTGAAAAAGATAAAAGGGATGTTGAAAGCCAGGTTTATAAAGGCTCGCCCGAAGAGAGGCATTTTCTGGATTATACGAAGCTTCAGAAATCACCCGGGATGAAGGCATATCTAAAGCTGAAGGGTTCGCAGCAGCTTCCAAGGCATGAATCGGTTGGTAAATCTGAAAAAATTAAGAATTTTCTTGATTTGAAAAATACACCTGACAGGGATAAACAGAAGAAAAAAGAATATAATTCGCTGAGGAATGATTCTGAAATCAGATCCTATTTTAAGTTTGAAAATTCAAAGGAACTGAAGCTTTATCGTGAGACTGCAGGCAGCCATGATCTGATCCGGTACGAAGAACTAAAGGCATATGTTGATAACCCGGGTTTCAGTGAAAGAGTGGCTTTTTTAAAAGACAAAAAGAAATTTGAAAAGACGGATGCCTTCAAAAAATACATCCGTTTCAGGGAACTTGAAAAAAGCGATGACATTCGCTTCTTTTTGAAGTATGAAAAGTTGGCTGGATATAAAAATTACCTGGATATAAAAGATTCTTTTGATCTGAAGCGATATGAGGAATTGAAAGAAATAACTTCCTCAAAGGAATTCCTGGACAGGAAACAATACCTGGAAGATAAGAAGAAATGGGAGAAATCTGAGGAATATGCCCTGGAACAAAAGTATCATGAACTGAAGAATCATCCTCATATTGTAAAATATTATAAGTACCAGGGTACAGATGCTTTCGGGTTTTTCAGGGAATGGGAGCTTAATTTTGAGGATACATTTTCAAATGGCAAGCTTGATACCGGCAGGTGGTCAGTAAAATCATTGTGGGGTGAGAAACTTTTGGGAAAGAATTATGCCCTGCCCGGTGATATGCACCTGTTTACTGAAGGTGCCAATATCAGGACCGGTGGAATGCTCCATATTGAAACCAGGAAAGAAAAGGCAGAAGGACTGGTATGGAAAATGCCGGCGGGGTTTGTAACTGAACAATTCGATTACACTTCTGGAATCATATCTACTGCAAACAGTTTTTCGCAGGAAAACGGGATATTTGAAGCTAAAATTAAATTTCAACCGGTTAAAGGTATTGTAAGTAGTGCAGTCCTGCAGGGAGAGCAAGGTTCTCATAGGATATACCTCCTTGAGATGGGAGCTAAAAACCGTATAGGAGTTGCTACCATTGGTGATTCGGGCAAAATGGAACTGGAGGGGCTTGATATTTCAAATCTGAATAAGGATAAATGGTATATTTTTACATTGGAGAAAACGGGAGGTAACCTGAAATGGAAGATAAATGATACTGAAGTAATAAACATGCATCAAAACAAAATTAACTTTCCGTTACATATAAATCTGCTCAGTATGGTTGTCGACCAGGTTCCGGGTTCCAATCTGCCAGCCACTTTTCTTGTCGACTGGGTAAGGTGCTATCACAGAAAATGAAGGAATTTAAATTCTGCCCCGACTGGGCATATGAGTTTCCGGGAGCTGTAACAGTTTGCGACCGGAAAGGATTTATTGTGTACATGAACAGTGAATCCAAAAAGCAGTTTGTAAAGTATGGAGGTGAACAGCTAATGGGTACGAATCTTATCGATTGTCATCCGGAACCGTCGCGCACCTTGCTTCTGCAAATGCTGGAGAAGCCGTTTGAGAATAAATACATGACTGAAAAGAATGGCCAGAAAAAGCTGGTGGTACAGGCTCCATGGATAGAAGAAGGAACCTTTTTGGGAGTGGTTGAGTTATCGGTATTTCTGCCGGAGTAAATGGAGAAACTGATAAATGGCTAAATTGAAAAATTGATTAGAGGAATGGATCGATAGTGTAATTGGAAAATTGTTAAATTGGTTAAATGCAGGAATGGTAATTTGAGAAGTTGTAAGATTGAAAAATAGGGAAGGAGGCAGATTCAGAATTAACGGCACTAAAACTGCCTCTTCAATCTGTCTTAGTTTGCTACGTCTCTTAGTCGCTACTTCTCTCAGGCTTTTCTTCTATTGGTCGTTAAATTGCTGACAGTGCTGCTTCCATATCAGCTATCAGATCCTCAATATCCTCCAGTCCGACAGAAACCCTGATCAGGTTATCCTTAACTCCCAGTTCCTCCCTTGTTTCTTTAGGAATTGAAGCGTGAGTCATAATAGCCGGGTGCTCAATCAGGCTTTCAATTCCGCCAAGGCTTTCTGCAAGCGTAAATATCTTTGTTTTTTCAAGGAACCTTCTTGATTCATCCAGTCCACCATGGAGCAGGAAAGTAATCATTCCGCCAAACCCTTTCATCTGCTGCTTTGCCAGTTCGTGCTGAGGGAAAGATTTTAAGCCGGGATAGATAACCTTTTCCACTTTGGGATGTTGCTCAAGGAATTCTGCCAGATGAAATGCATTTTCGCAATGCTTTTCCATCCGAAGCTGCAGGGTCTTCAGTCCTCTCAGCAAGAGAAAAGAATCAAAGGGAGATAATATGGCCCCGGTTGCCTTCTGTACAAATTTAATTTTCTGTGCCAGTTGCTCATTTTTATGGATTACTACAATTCCGGCAATGATGTCGGAATGGCCATTCAGGTATTTGGTAGCAGAATGTACAACCACGTCTATACCCAGGCTGAAGGGATCCTGAAGCACTGGCGATGAAAAGGTATTGTCGCAAACGGTTATCAGGTTGTGTTTATTTGCAAATGCTGACACTTTTTGCAGGTCAACAATGGTGAGCATGGGATTGGTGGGGGTTTCCACCCATATGAGCCGGGTGTTTTCCTTTAAAGCACCTTCCAATTGTGCTTCGTCATTTAAATCGATATAGGTTACTTCCAGTGCCGCCGATAGTTTTTTTACCTTGTCGAACAGCCGGAAGGTCCCCCCGTACATATCATTCATGGCAATTACATGAGAACCCGCATCGAGGGTTTCGAGAATGGCATTCTCTGCAGCAAGGCCTGAAGAAAAGGCATATGCCCACTTCCCGTTTTCAAGCGATGCCATGCAGGTTTCAAGGGCTGTGCGGGTTGGATTCCCGCTCCGGGAGTAGTCGTATCCTTTATGAACACCTGGACTTTGCTGTGCAAATGTAGAAGTTGCATAAATAGGAGTCATTACAGCTCCAGTTGCAGCATCGGGTTCCTGTCCGTCATGTATGGCACGGGTAGAGAATCTATATTTTGTCATAAAGTGCTGTTAAATTAATTGTTTTCCATGAATCCTTTTTCTGACATCCATTCGTAGCTTGACATTTTTGAGAGGTACTAAGTGCCGGTGTCGCATGTAAAAGTTACGATTTTTTTTTTACCCTGTACCTTTTTTGCATATTACAGGGCAGCATTGATTTGCATACCCGTTAAAGATCCTGCAAATAATCAAGGCAGAAGCAAGGTGAGATCCAGGTTGACTTCGATTTGAATATGTGTGTTTTTGAACTATTCCCACCACCATCTTCTACAGTTAACAACTTTTTTCGAAGTACATTCTGACAGGAACCATACGGATAAACCTGCAGACCAATGATGCAGATACAGAATTCATTCATCCGGTAAATCATGTCAGGCGACTTCAAACAATACCTTTCATAATATGTTTGTTATGAAAATGATTATTAACCTGTTGTTAATGAATTTTTAAATGATACAACAAATACACACACGCGAGCTTTTAAATATTGTAAAAAATAATTCATCTGTAATAATTGATGTCCGTACCCCTGATGCCTACAATGGCTGGCAGCTGCAATCGGAAAAGAGGGGAGGGCACATCAGCGGTGCTAGAAATCTGCCTGCCAGGTGGCTCAGGTATATCGACTGGATAGAGATAGTCCGCAGGAAGAACATTTTACCTGAGAATAGCATTATAATCTACGGCTATCATCAGGATGAAATAAACCAGATGGCAGAAAGATTTCTGAAGTCGGGATATGATAAAATCAAGGTTTATCATCATTTTAAAGATGAATGGGCAGCGGATGATGCGCTGCCGATGGAACGAATGGAACGGTACAGAAACCTTGTACCTGCCGGATGGGTGCATGCACTGATATCAGGAGAAACACCCGATTCTATGCTAAATAAAAAATATGTTGTGGTTCATGCACATTACCGGAACAGGGAAGCTTACCTGGGAGGGCATATACCGGGAGCCATTGATATGGATACACTTGCACTTGAAGCTCCTGAAACATGGAACAGAAGGTCCCCTGCAGAAATTGAGGCAGCCCTTCTCGAACATGGTATTACAGCTGATACAACTGTTGTGTTGTATGGCAAGTATATGTTTCCCGACAATGATGATCCTTTTCCGGGCAGTGCAGCCGGGGATATCGGAGCAATAAGGCTGGCATTCATCATGCTTTATGCAGGTGTAAAAGATGTTCGTGTGCTGAATGGTGGATTTCAGTCATGGATAGATGCTGATTATAAAACAGAGACGACAGATGTTTTAAAAGTTCCAGAAAAAGAATTTGGAACTGTCATTCCAGCAAATCCTGATTTAGTTGTAGACACACCTGTAGCAAAAGAAATGATTGCATCATCCGGTGCAGAATTGGTATGTGTCAGAAGCTGGAGGGAATATACCGGTGAAACCAGCGGGTACAATTATATAGAAAAGAAAGGCCGTATACCAGGTGCGGTATTTGCGGATTGTGGCAGCGATGCTTACCACATGGAGAATTACCGGAATGTAGATCATACCACCAGGGAGTTGCATGAGATTGTGGACATATGGGCGAAAAGTGGAATTACTCCTGATAAACATCTTGCATTTTATTGCGGGACAGGCTGGCGCGGAAGTGAGGCATGGTTCAATGCGTGGCTGGCAGGATGGCCTCAGGTTTCTGTTTATGATGGCGGTTGGTTCGAATGGAGCAATGATCCTCAAAATCCTTATGAAACTGGTGAACCGGCCCAAAAAGAATTAACCATTGAATCATATGGAAAAACAACTGATTGACTCTGGTCTGTTAAAAGATACCCTTCAGGGATTACTTGCAGAACCAAAGTACCTTTTATCGAAATATTTCTACGATGATAAGGGTACAGGCATTTTCAGGGACATCATGAATATGCCTGAATATTATCTTACTGATTGTGAACATGAAATTTTTACTAAACAAAAGGAAGAAATAGCAGAAGAGTTGTGCAGGGGAAACAACCAGTTCAACCTGATTGAACTGGGTTCAGGTGACGGATACAAAACGCGTATCCTGCTCCGTCACCTGTCAATGAGGAAGGTGAATTTTTCCTATGTGCCGGTCGATATCAGTGAAAAGGCAAATGATATTCTCTTCAGGAACTTGAAGCAGGAACTTCCCCTTGTGAAGGTTGAACCTCTGACAGGTGATTATATTGAACATATAAGCTCCAGTAACGGCTTTGGGGATACGGCAAGGGTTATTTTCTTTCTGGGATCAAATATTGGCAATTTCGGAGAAAAAGAACTTGGGCTATTTCTTGGAAATATGTCAGAATTTACCCGTTCAGGAGATAAGGTATTGATAGGTTTTGATCTGAAAAAGTCACCTGAGGTGATTATGAAGGCATATAACGATCCACATGGTCACACGAGCCGTTTTAACCTGAACCTCCTGGAGAGGCTGAACAGGGAACTTGATGCGGATTTTAAGTTAAATCAGTTTGAACATCATACACAGTATGATCCTGAAACAGGAGAAGTTAAAAGTTACCTTGTTTCAATGGCAATGCAACGGGTTTATATAGGAGCACTTCAGCGTACGTTTGGGTTTAAAAAATGGGAAGCCGTGTTTACCGAGCTTTCACGAAAGTTCGATCTGTTATTGATCAGAAAATATGCAAAGGATTATGGTTTTAAAGTGATTAGGAATTTTACTGACAGCAGGGAATATTTTGTCGATTCACTATGGGAAAAAATTTAATTTAAAAACAATACAGGTTATGAAGGCAAGGTGGAACGGGAAAGTAATTGCAGAAAGCAATGCGACCATTGAACTGGAAGGAAATCAATATTTTCCGCCTCAAAATGTTAACCATGAGTACCTGAATGACAGTGATACTACTTCAGTGTGCCCGTGGAAAGGGACTGCATCTTATTATACTCTGGAAGTAGATGGAAAAGTTAATAAGGATGCTGCATGGTATTATCCGGATCCATCAGATGCAGCATCTCAAATCAAAAATTATATTGCTTTCTGGAAGGGTGTGGTGGTGGAAAATAAGTGATGCGATCATGTTAATGTTCATATTGACAGGTAAAAGATTCGTTTACATTTATTGAAATTAATCAATATTGTAAGGTAAGTATTTGAGATTTCTCCATACTGCCGAAATGACGATGCAGTCAGATCACTTGTTTTGGGAGGGGTAGATTGAAGGCTTCGCTGCCAACCTACCCCTCCCAAATACAAATTTAACTGATTGTCATTTTGAAAGAAGTGAAAGATCTCAATATTAAATGTCTTAAAAATGGTGCCGGATAACATTGGAAATTAATACATCTGCAATATAAGTTTGATTTATTGTTTTTATTTTCAGCCATTGATATGAAACTTTATGTTTGAAATTTTCCTCATTAGCCTTGCTGCCTTTCTTACGGCCATTCTTACCTTTTTTTCAGGCTTTGGATTAGGAACAATTCTGATGCCTGTGTTTGCAATTTTTTTCCCGGTTGAAATAGCCATTGCACTGACAGGTGTCGTACATTTAACAAATAATCTTTTCAAGATGGCATTAGTGGGTAAAATGGCCAACAAGAAGGTATTGCTAAGGTTTGGAATACCCGCCATTGTTGCTGCATTTGCAGGTGCATGGCTGTTACTGCAACTATCCGGCCTCCCTGAACTTACACATTATGAATTGAAAGGAAAAGAGTTTGAAATAACCCCTGTTAAACTGATCATTGCTGTGTTGTTGCTTTTCTTTTCTGTTTTTGAAATTTTACCTCAGACTCAAAAACTTCAATCTGGACGTAATAAACTGGTGATTGGTGGCTTATTAAGTGGGTTCTTTGGAGGTCTTGCCGGAATCCAGGGAGCTCTTAGAAGCGCTTTTTTGATCAAAAGCGGACTTTCAAAAGAAGCTTATATAGCAACAGGAGTCATTATTGCTTCAATGGTTGATATCACCAGGCTTTCTGTCTATGCATCACGTTATGCTGCTTCAGGCTTGTCGGAAAATGCAGGATTGTTAGTTACTGTTACACTTGCAGCCATTGCGGGTGCATTAACAGGCAGGCTGCTTTTAAAAAAAATCACCTTGCGGTTTATCCAGATTCTTGTTTCAGTGATGCTTATAATTATTTCCCTGGGATTGGGAACAGGACTTATTTAAATAATGCGCGAATATGAAAACAAAAAGTTTGGCAGGGAAGATATTCCTGACGGTCGACGATCAAAGATCGATCATTCCGAGGCTTGTTGTGGGACTGGTGTTTCTTTCAGAGGGAATTCAAAAATTTATCGTACCTGAATTGACGGGTGCCGGACGTTTTGAAAAAATTGGATTTGATAACCCGGAATTCTGGGCATCATTTGTTGCATCCTTCGAAATAATGTGTGGATTGCTGATTCTTTTCGGACTTGTTACAAGGCTGGCTGCCATCCCACTATTGATTATTATGGGTACAGCACTTGTCACAACCAAAGTTCCCATCCTTATAGAAGATGGTTTCTGGGCCATGGCACATGCTTCCCGTACGGATTTTTCCATGACCATGCTGCTTATCTTCTTGCTGATTTATGGAGCCGGCAGGCTTTCTGCTGATAAACAAATTGGTAAACAAGTGAATTAGCCTGAATGAACTTTTAGGGATGTGAGAGCAGGTTTTATTCTTTGATCTCCCTCATTCTGTCGAGATAGATTTCAAAATCTATGTCACCAAAAAGGACAAAACGGATGTGCTTTACATTTACAAGTCCGGGAATGGTGTCGAGCACTGTTTGAAGCGTTATATCTGTTGCTGCTTCAAAAGGAAAACCGAATGCCCCTGTAGAAATAGCAGGGAAGGCAATTGATGGTATATTTTTTTCGTCGGCTAGTCGTAAGGCATTCTTGTAAGTGTCGGCCAGCAGAATATTTTCAGGTTTATCCATTCCATAAACAGGGCCCAGACAGTGAATAACAAAACGGTTGGGCAGGTCATATGCATTTGTTACAACTGCCTCTCCAGGCCTGATTGGAGCCATTGGCCGGCATTCTTCTTCCAGGCGGGGACCCGCTACACGGTGAATTGCCCCTGCGACCCCTCCACCAGTCTGAAGCTGCGCATTGGCAGCATTTACTATAGCTTCCATATCCGGCTGATTGGTGATATCTCCCTGCACCGCTTCTAACATAACTTCGCCAACTAGCTTCTTCATAATATTTTCTGTTAATTACCTTTTTAAGTTCTTATAAAGATACAAACCTTCCGGCTTTTAACCATCTTTTATTTTTCTTGAAAGACTGAAGTTGCTTAATAATCAGATCATATTATGGGTACAGAATTATTTTTTGTAACTTCACCATATATAATAATCCTTACAAATTAACACATGAAGAACAATAATAAGAATGATGCAAAAATTGCAGTAGTTTGGGCCAGTGGTGATCCTTATGTTGCCGAGAGAGTAGCTCTGATGTATACCCATGCTGCAAAAGTCAAAAATATGTTCGATGAAGTTGTATTAATCGTATGGGGGCCATCGGCAAAAGTGGCAGCAGAAAACCTGCATATCAGGGAAAAATTGGAGTCAATGAAAAAAGACGGGGTGATACTAAAAGCCTGTGTTACCTGTGCCGAAGAATATGGTGTTACCGGGAACTTATCAAAGCAAGGCTTTGAAGTCAGTGCTATGGGGGGTCAATTGACGGAATATCTGAAAAGTGGTGCACATGTTCTTACCTTTTAATTAAAATTCCAGATTCTCAGAGGTTTGCACTTTTTGAAAAAAACCTTACAAATTTATTTATTCCAATAAAAATGAGTAAATTGTATAAGCTTGCAAACCTAAATGAAAAAAACCTGAAAATAATGGCAGCAGCAAAAAAATATAATCAACTAAAAAATCAGATTGATAAGGTTTATATTGAAAACAATTTGCCCCCTCCTAAAATTGAAGAAGATGAAAATCTTGAAAGTATTATAGCCCATTCCCTTCAGAATCTGTCGCAGGAGTTAAAAAAGTACAGGGTGCTGTTTGAGCATGCAGCTGATCCGGTTTTTGTACATGACATGCATGGAATAATAATCGAATCAAATCGTACCGCATCGGCAAGATATGGTTATACAACTGAAGAGTTTAAGAATATGCCTGTATGGCAGATCGATGTTACAGGAATGAGTGAAGAGGTTCAGAATAAGATCGAAGAGTTGAATCAGAAGGGATCAGTAATTTTCGAAACAACTCATAAAACAAAATCGGGTAAAACTTTCTATGTGGAAGTAAATGCCTGTATCATAACGTGGGATAAAAGAACTGCAGTTATCAGTTTTTGCAGGGACATTTCTGAAAGAAAACTTGCTGAACAGGAGAAGCATAAAAACCAAACCAGACTGAAATATATCATCCAGCAGTTACAGGATGGCATTGTTGTATTTAAAAAGAATGGGAAAATTCTGATATGGAATTCAGGAATTGAACAGATTACCGGAGTTAAGGCAAAAGATGCAATGCACCGCAGGTTTTATGAGATACAATATGACATTATGACCGGCCCTTACAAGGATAAGGATTTTATCAGGCAAAAATTTGACGAAGTTGTTCTTATGACGAATCCGTTAATTTATGCAAAACCCATAGAAAATCAAATTTTTCATCCCGAAAAAGGTATAAGGACTATTCAGGCTACAGTATATCCAATCCGGATCAGGCATGGGAAATATATATTTGGTTCTGTATTGCGTGATATTACAAGAAATAAAAATATTGAGAACAAGCTCAGGGAACTGAATATCACCAAAGACAAGATTTTTTCAATTATTGCCCACGATCTAAAAACCCCGTTCAATAGTATAATTGGCTTCTCAGATCTTTTGCTTGAAAAATATGAGTCTTATGACAGAGATCAGGTGAAAAAATTAATACAATATATTAACCTGTCTGCCAAACCAACACTTGCCGTCCTCGAAAATCTCCTTGAGTGGGTGAATGCACAAACAGGCAGGCTTGGCTTTACACCGAAGAATTTTCTGCTAAACCATCTCCTGAAGGAAGTTATTGATTTGCTGTATCCTTCAGCACAGATTAAAAACATCAAACTGCAGTGGAATCAGTCGGAGGATATAGAAGTATTTGCAGATTACAACATGATGAGTTCAGTGCTTCGTAACCTGATCACAAATGCTATTAAATTCACCAATTCTTTGGGTCAGGTTACTGTATCAGCAGCCCCTGAAGGTGATGCCGTTAGAATTATGATCAGGGATACAGGTGTTGGAATGGATCAGAAAAAAATGGAAACCATATTTCATCTAACTAAAACTAAAACTACAGCAGGTACTTCAGGTGAAAAGGGATCAGGATTGGGACTTATATTATGCAAGGAGTTCATTGAAAAACATGGTGGGAGAATTGAAGTGGAAAGTACGTTGGGTGAAGGTACTCTGTTCACTCTTATACTTCCGGTTAGGAATTCTGAGGATACAACAAACAAAGTACTTTCAACTAATGACCATTGATATCAATGAGAATTCAGGCCGAAGGTTTTATTTCTTTAAAATCCTCTTCTATTAAACAGGATATATCCAAAGTTTAGCGTAAAATACAAGTTGGTGTTTGGCTTATCATAATAACTCAGTGATATGCTGGCTGGCCCTATACCAGTATGATAAACAAGTGCAGCAACTCCCTGCAAATAATAATTCGATATGTATTTGTCACTTCTGTACACAGAATAATCAGAATTTGCCAATTCTTCACGTATTGGGATAAACGCATGCCCTTCAATTCTAAAATGGAGAGCAGGCTTAATCTGATAAATTGTTTTTAATCCTCCGGCTAAATAATTACTGGAATGGAAATTTTCTATAAATAGAGATTGACTGTGGGGAGTAGGGTAATATCCGGGTGCGGTCAGTTTGGTAGACCGGAAATTTTTAAATAAATCCTTATTACTTAAAACTGCTGACACCTGCGTGCCCAGAGTAAATCTTTTACCAAAATTGAGGTGTCTGGATGACTCTGCCTCTACCAGAAAAAAGCCATGATGCCTTGCAGTCTGGATTGAGGAAATTGATGTTGTACCAGGCTTATTGGTTTCTCTGCCGGCAATGTATTTTAAAGATATTGAGGCTGCTTCTCCTTCAGTTGCATATTGTTTATAGTTTAATGAATTCCTTTCAAATCCTACCTGATTAAGAAAGGCATTAAATGTTGTCTGATCCGGAATGTCCTGCTTCCTGAATATGTCGGTTTGGTAATATTCATCTCCTGAATTGGAGTAAGCAAAACCAATAAACAATTTTGAATGCAGGCCAAGGGGAGTGCCTGCTTCAAATCGCATGTTATATTCTCCCCTGATAATAAAAGGTGGCCTTACATCTTCAAAAAAAAGCTCAGAACTGGAGGAGAAAAAATCCCAACGGTTAAGCGTTGAATATCCGCTCACATATAACGGACGTGATGTAGGAAAATCTATTCTGCCACCCAGTTTAAACGAACTGTAAAATCTTCCAAAATAAATATTTGAGCTTAATGTATATGCCCTGTTCTTATAGGTTGTGTAATCAAAACTTGCAAATCCCTGATTAACGGGTTTAGTGGAAATGTTACCTCCGATATTGATACGCATCTTTTTTTCAGGTTCCACTTTTAAATGAAGGTCGTAAAACCCGGTAGATTTATTGAAAAAAGCCTGGGGTCTTATTGACTTCAGATGTTCATCGGCCATGAGTTTGAAATATTCTTTCTTCAGTTCATTCAGTGAAATAATGTTGTAGTTGTGTTTAATTGACTGGATAATAAACCGCCGCTGCATGGGATCTGTAATGCCCTCAACCTGAATGTTCTGAAAATAAAGCTCTGGTTTTTTTAAATTAAATGCTTTGCGCTTTTTATCAACATCTTCCATGCTCACCCTTCTGTGGATCCTTGTTTGAATACTGTCGATAAACTGTTCTGCCGTTTTTTTCCCTTCACCTGCTATATAATCGTATTTCTGGAAATCGAGCAGGTTAATATTAGTAAGCTTTGTTTCAAGCAATATACCTTTTTCAGGTGGAATCTCATAATTGGTAGGCCTCATGACCATATTTGCAATCTGCGCCATCAGGTTGTCTGTACCAGGAATACGTGCCCCGTCAGCTACTTTATGTCCAATGATGATATCAGGGTTATACAGTTCTTCCATTACATCCTGGGGAAAATTATTTACAATCCCTCCATCAAACAATAATTTTCCATCGATCTGAATTGCCTTAAAATAAAGAGGGAAGGTCATGGATGCACGGATTGCTTCACTTAAATCTCCCTTACGCAAAACCACCGCTTCGTTTGTGTGTACATCTGTCGCAATGCAGAAGAATGGTACCATAAGGCTGTCGAAATGATGATTACATGCCGTGTTGGTAGCAGAAAGCAGTTCCATAAAGGCAAAATCCATCTGAACTTCCGGTATGAGGTTGGTAGGAGGCAGCACTGTTAGCCTGTCATCCTTTTTGTCAAGCCTGAGTTCCAGCCATGAAGGATTGGGTTCCGGCTGTGTGAAATGGTATCTGTATTCTTTCTGCACCCTTCCTGTCGACCAGAGATAGAAATCGTCCGAACGAAAGAGCTTTTCCATTTCATCCGGAGAATACCCTGCTGCATATAAGCCGCCAATGATTGCTCCGATGGAAGTGCCTGCAATGTAATCTATGGGAATATTGTTTTCTTCGAGTGTCCTTATAAGTTCAATGTGTGCAATTCCTTTTGCTCCGCCTCCGCTCAGCACCAGACCTACTTTCTGTCCAAAACTGGTGACGGCATACATGAATAGAATACACATGAAGGTTAATTGTCTCACTACACACATGGTTTGTTTTTTGCGTTCTGTCTCACATCAAAATTAGCAAAAACAACAGTTGGCCGGTTACAATTAGGAAAAAATAACAATTCTTTTCGGTAAGTAACCTCTAAATGCATGTGAATGGAGAAAGAAGCTGCAGTATGTATTGATTAACCCGATTCAATTTTTTTGCGCAGGCTCTGAAACCCTTCTCCAAGAATTTCCCGGGCATCCATGACAGTGATGAATGCATCGGGATCAATTTTGCCGATATAGTCCTGAAGGATCGCTACCTCACGCCGGCTAACCACTGTATAAATAATTTGTTTTTCTTCGCCCGTAAACATGCCTTCACCGCGGAGATAGGTGCCCCCACGTTCAAGGTCTTCCAGTATTTTTGTCTTGATCTCAGGGTGTTTTTTTGATATTATCAACAATGCCTTATTGTATTCTGCCCCTTCAAGAATCATATCAATCGCCCTACCTGTAATATAAATAACTATCAGGGAATACAGGGGAATGCTCCAGTCCTTAAATACGGCAAGCCCTGTAAGGACAATAACGGAATCGACATAAATCATCAGTTTACCCAGTTGTATTCTGGTATATTTACCTATAATCATGGCGATGATATCAGAACCTCCTGAAGTTGCCCTCGATTTGAAGATCAGTCCAAGTCCAACTCCTATTAGCACCCCTGCAAAAACACTTGATAACAGTACATCATTCACAAGGGCTACCTTACTATCGGGGCGCAACCATGAAATACCGTCAATGAAAAATGAGGTCAGTACAAAACCTACTATTGTTTTCACTCCAAACCGTGGCCCCAGAATTTTAATCCCTGCAATGGTAAGGGGGATGTTTAAAATCAGCCCAAATAAACCAATGGGAAAACCATCAGGCCAGAATGAAAAAACTCCTCTTGTCATGTAATGTACTACAATGGCAATCCCGTACACACCCCCGGGGACAATTTTATGGGGGGTAACAAAAAATACAAATCCCACGGCCAGAATAAACGACCCTATCAGAATGAGCAGATAGTCGATAAACCACTGCGCACTGAACATTTTTTGTTTTGTAAGAAATGCCATTGTAGAAAAGGTTAGATCAGCTAAATTTAAGATTTAATTGACACGGGTGGAAACGGATGCCGGATAACTTTCGGGCGATGACCACAGGTTCTTATCAGGATCAGGAACCATATCAAAACGGATTGTTTCGCCACAGAGCAACTCCTCGTGTGAAAGCCATGATTTTGTTAATGGGTTGCCACCAGTTGATGCTTTGCTGATGTATGATGATGAACCTGCTCCATGTGCTTCAATGACAAGTGTTTTTCCATTGGGAAGTGCAATCTTCACTTCTTCATTGTCTAATGAAATTAATGTAGGAATGCTGAACTTCATTTAAGTATGTATTTTGGTTATAAAATGACCTGTTTCTATGGTGGCCAAAAATAAAATAAAAAGCCGTTAAAAACCCTGAAACTTTTCATGGCAATGAAGAATAAATACACAAACAAAATTGAAAACGGAAATGAATAATTTCTGATTTCACAGTCGGCAAATCAGAGGAAACAGCCTTGAGGGTGAAGGGTTCTGCCACAATGGGTCATGATGAAGAAAAAGCCAGGAAGATTTCATCCACATCAATTACTGCTGCATTAACGAAAAAAGAGCAGGAGTTTAATTTTGTGCTGTTATGAAGGTGTAGCACTGTCTCCCTCCCGTTGCCATGCCTATATTAAATATTGAATTTAGGTTGAGTTAGATAGTTACATGTAGCAAGTAAATATGAATCCGTATATTTTTATGCTGCATCGTGCACGCGATTCCTTAACAATCTATGCTTATAGGGAATTAGTGGTGCCTGAGCGAACAATTATACTGTGCATTCTGTATTTTTGTTTAAAAGAATGGCATGTCACTGAAGCAATGCTGGAACCTGGTTCCGTTTAATCCGGCCAAAATACCTTTTTTTTATGGATGGGTCATTGTGTTTGCATCCATTGTGGGTGTGCTGGCAAGTAGCCCCGGGCAAACAACCGGTGTTTCGACTTTTACAGACCACCTGATTGAATTTCTTAACATCAGCCGGAACCATATCAGTACAGCCTATATGATCGGGACAATAGGCAGTTCCTTTTTACTGACCTGGGCAGGTCAGCAGTACGACAGGTATGGGGCCCGGTGGACAGCCATGGGGGCTTCCCTGCTGCTTGCTGTGGTATTGGTAATGTTAAGCCAGTCTGATCGTATCGTTGGCTTGTTTGTGGACAGCCGTGAATCAGCTTCCAATACCGCTGTGGCATTTTCATTAATGATCCTGTTGTTCTTTTTGCTCCGTTTTTCGGGGCAGGGTGTGCTGACAATGGTATCACGAAACATGCTCATGAAGTGGTTTATTGCCCGCAGGGGATTTGTAAATGGAATCGCATCTGTATTTATTACACTGGGCTTTTCAATTGCACCGCTTTCGTATGAGTGGCTTATCCTCGAAACTTCGTGGCGCTGGGCCTGGATTATCATGGCTGTTGCCATTGGTATAGGCTTTCTGCTTTTTGTCTTTTTTCTTTTCAGAGATAATCCTGAGGATTTGGGGATGGTACCCGATGGTAAAAAGCATGCGCACAGGGAACGCAATGTTACGATCAGGCCTTTTAAGCAGTTTACCCTGAAAGAGGCACGCAGTACATTTCCCTTCTGGCTGTTTGCATTACCACTTGCCATATATGCACAATATATCACGGGCTTCAGTTTTCACCTGATTTCTATATTCGAGACATCAGGAATGGATCGTGAAATGGCGCTTGCTGTTTTTATACCTATTTCATTTCTTTCTGTTGTTATATCTTTTGTGGGGGGCTGGATCAGTGACCGTATCAAACTGAAATACCTGTTGTATTTTGTTCTTACAGGTGAAATGATAGCCCTTTTATCGCTTGCTAACCTGAATGCCGATTTATTTTATTACGGGTTCATATTAGGTCACGGCATGGCCAACGGGTTGTACAATGTACTGATGACAGTTACATGGCCGCGGTTTTATGGCCGGCAGCACCTTGGACGGATTACTGGATTTGTAATGTCTCTCATTGTTTTTTCGAGTGCATTCGGTCCGGTATTTTTTAGTTTTTCATATACGCGTCTGGGAAGCTACGGTTATGCCTCTCTGGCTCTGGCAGTCGTTGTTTTTATATTGCTTATATTTGCCCATAAGGGGATAAATCCTCAGGATAAATATCCGGATAACGGATCAATTGATTAATTTTGGGAGAATATATTAAAAATTAATCCATATGGGTAAGCAGAATCAAAACCTTTATGTTGATTTTGACACCTCCCCGGTCCTGCTTAATCTTGAGAAAAGTTTTCATGGACCAGGGTTTTCCCAAATTTGCACGGCTCTGAAGTTCCGACTTAAGGAATTTCAAATAATACAATGAAATCATTTAAAATTTTAATAATACTAAATATGAAAAAACCAATTATTTTCTGCATTGCAGCCGCTGCCTTTATGTTGTCAGCATGTTCAAACCCAAATAAATCTACCGAATGGGTTTCTATATTTGACGGAGAATCACTTGACGGCTGGAAAGTATCGGAAGAAAACCCTGAAAGCATAGTAGTTGAAGAAGGAACTATTAAATGCTCAGGTGAACGTGCCCATCTTTTCTATGATGGTGAATTTAAAAATTTTGAATTTGAAGCTGAGGTAAAAACCAATGAGAATTCAAACTCAGGAATTTTTATCCATTCCGCCTATCAGGCTGAAGGCTGGCCTCAAAAGGGATATGAAATCCAGGTGAATAATACATACCGTGGCTCAGGGCAGCATCCTGAACGCAGAAAGACCGGGAGCATATACAATGTCAGGAACCTGTATTTTCCGGTGGCAGCCGACAATGAGTGGTTTAAGATGAGGGTGAAGGTAGAAGAGAACCATATAGAGGTATTTGTAAACGATGTGAAGGTCAATGAATATATTGAGCCTGAAAGCCCCTGGAGACCTGAAGGAGCTGAAGGATTAAGACTTGGCAAGGGCACCTTTGCACTGCAGGCACACGATCCGGGCAGTACAACATGGTACCGGAACATCAGGGCAAGGCATTTACCTGACGGCGAAAAGAAGGCTCCACAGGTCGACAATGAATGGGATGCTACCGTTACAAAGCTGATGCGTGCAGGTTATCCGTTTATCGATTACCATGTTCACCTGAAAGGTGGGCTTACAATCGATGAGGTGGTTGAGAATTCACAACGCGTGGGTATCAATTATGGGATTGCACCCAATTGCGGTTTGCATTTTCCTGTGACTGACGATGAGTCGCTTTATGCCTATGTCGATTCGGTAAAAGGAAGTCCAACTTTTAAGGGAATGCAGGCTGAAGGACGCGAATGGGTTACATTATTCTCACCCGAGGCAGTGGCTCAGTTCGATTATGTATTTACCGATGCCATGACCTTTACCGATACAAAGGGCCGCCGCAACCGGATCTGGATTCCGGAGGAAGTATGGGTCGACGATAAGCAGCAGTTCATGGATCAGCTTGTAGGTAAAATTGAAGCCATCTTTTCACAGGAGCCTGTCGATATTTATGTCAACCCAACAGTGCTCCCTGCTCAGCTTATGGATGATTATGAACAACTCTGGACACGCGAACGGATGGAGAGGGTGGTGAAGGTACTTGCAGATAACAACGTTGCCCTGGAAATCAACGCCCGGTACAAGGTGCCGAATGCAGAAATGATTAAAATGGCTAAAGATGCTGGTGTCAAGTTTACATTCGGGACAAATAACACGGGCCGTGAACTGGGACAGCTGGAGTACTGTCTTCAGATGATCGAGGAGTGTAAACTGACACCAAACGACATGTTCGAGATTAAACCTGATCACCTCAAGCCTGTCAGGGTAAAAGGATTGCCTGCAACCATCACCGGTTGATTTATGGTGGGTTCTCTTTTTCTTGAGGCTTTGACTGTTCATGATGACTGGAATGCTTTTCTGTCGGAAAGTATTATCGATGAGCTGTTGAAGATAGAAAAGCACGTTATAACAAATGGGTTTTTACCCGAAACCGGAAAGGTCTTGCGGTTTCTCACGTTCCCGCTTTCATCGGCACGAATCATCATTCTTGGTCAGGATCCCTATCCTCAGCCTGGAGCAGCAACAGGCAGGGCATTTGAGGTGGGAAACCTTGTATCGTGGGGCCAGCCTTTCAAAAATGTTTCGCTGAAAAATATCCTGCGTGCACTATATAAAGCTTATACAGGGGAGATTATCTCATATTGCCGTTTAAAAGAAAAGTTTTACAATGAGTTTCCGGTACTTCCACCAGGTCAGTTGTTTGGGCATTGGGAAAAACAGGGTGTTTTATTGCTTAATACTTCATTTACCTGTGAACCGGGAAAGCCCGGCAGTCATTATCAGTTGTGGAACAGCTTTTCTTTAAGGCTGCTTGAATTTATTGCTGAACACGCACCCGGTGCCACCTGGTTTTTGTGGGGGAATCATGCAATGGATGCCACACAGCAGCTGACCCTGGCAAAGAGGATAGAAACATTGCATCCGATGATGTGTTACAGCGCACCATTGAGGACAAATGATTTTTTATTCGGCGATATCAATTGTTTTCGCCAGTTTGCAGACGAGATTGACTGGACGGGCTACCCGCTGAAAAGAGATGAAAAAGCAGCAGGCAGACTGTTCTAAAAGTAGCTTATTTTCTGACCGTAATCTGAAAAGATGTTCTTCTTTTCAGCAGCAAGTTCTATCAGTTCAATGGCTTCCTTGTCATGGAATGAAGCTCTGTTAATGCACAGGTCATAAAAATTATCTTCGTCGACCTCCTTCATAATGGCTTTACGAAATGCTTTTCTTTCTTTTTCCACTTTTTCAATGAATTGAATGGCTTCTTCCCTGTTCAGATGGTCATTGGCCATAATGGTCTTAATGCGGTATTCCAGGGGGGCAACCAGACGCAGGTGAAGTGAATTTTTGATGTCGTGGGCAATGATATGTGCAGCACGACCTACAATAATACAAAATCCTTCTTCGGCAAAAGACCTGATAACTTCATTGACAGTTTTAATGATTTTCTTTTCACTTTTAAATTTTTTTGTACCAAAAGCATTTAGGATGTCGTTGAAGGTATAGCTGTCGAAGTGTTTAAAATACCGCCTCACCTGATCAGGATCCATTTTCAATTCCCGGGCGCTTTCGTAAAAAATTTCCTTGCTCATAACCTTCCAGTCGGGTCCGTAATGCCGCTTGTTCAAGCTGGCTGCAATTTTATTTGCAAGTTTTACCCCATTGCAGCCTACCTCTCTTGAAATGGTAATCAGCGGCCCCGGAATCTCTTTGCCATCGCTGTAAACCTTCGGGTTTCCCAGCCGGTTATTCAGGTATTCCAGAAGTGCATTACTCATTGTATTACTTTTTCTTGAAAGATAATTTATTTTTAGCAATTTTTTTATGTTGTACAAAATGTATCCCATTCAATTTTTGTTAAAATCCTGTTATTCAGATACCATACTTTTTAGTACTTTGTTTATATTTTGTATTGGTCGATTTAAACAAAATTATTGTATAGCTGTTTAAGTGGTGAGAAAGGTAGAAAGTGAAAGAGAGTGAGAAAACGGGTGAAATGAGTGAAAATAATTCTAAAAATCGTGAGGGATCAAGTGGTTCTTAATTATTATCAATCTCTTTCAGTCGTCAAACAATCTCAAAAACGCAGTGATAGAGGGGAATTATCAACATTTTTTTTTAAAGAGTAACATATGAATACTGAAGTGAAAACAGGGATATTGAACGGCAGCGATGGAGTAAAAATCAATGGAAAGGGGAATGGCCACATACATGAGTTGCTTGCACTGGATGAACTGATAGGTGACAATCATGCAGCAACATCAGCTGAAACCCCGTTGCGCCCCGACGCATTTAAGATGTCGGATGATAATAAAATGACAGCTATTGAAGGGAAATTCCGGGATATTATGGATATTATGGGGCTGGATTTAACGGATGACAGTCTGAGGGGAACTCCCCGTAGGGTGGCTAAGATGTTTGTACAGGAAATCTTTTACGGGTTAAATCCTGCCAATAAACCTGAAATTTCGTTGTTCGACAACAAGTTCGGATACAAAGAAATGCTTGTTGAAAGGGATGTCAGCGTCAATTCATTTTGTGAGCACCATTTTCTTCCCATAACTGGAAAGGCACATGTAGGATATATTTCCGGGGGTAAAGTAATTGGACTGAGTAAGATTAACCGGCTCGTAGATTACTATTCCCGCCGTCCCCAGGTTCAGGAGAGGCTTACTGTCCAGATTGCAGAAGAATTGAAAAAGGTACTCAAAACAGAGGATGTAGCGATTGTTATCGATGCAAAGCATTTATGTGTGTCGTGCCGCGGCATCAATGATGAAAACAGCAGTACAATCACTTCCTTTTACGGCGGACGGTTTCAGGATATGCAGGTTAGGGAGGAATTTTTAAAATACACCAGATTATAACCTTCCATCCATATCATTTTTGTTTTCGGGTTGCAAAGGAAATTTTACGGGTTTATTGTCACGTGTTGAACGGTATATGGCTGTAAAAAGCTCAACAGTCCGCCTTCCGTCTTCGGCCGTAACAAGAGGTTTACTACCTGTTTCTATGGCCTGCAGGAAATCGTCTATCTGCCGTTCCATGTAATAAACCATAGGATCTATTGTGCTGAAAAAATCGCTGTCTGTATGTTTCCATTCATTTACCAGGTTTTCTTCTCCGGGAATGGTCCAGATGTCGTTGCAGGGTGGTTCAATCACCCCCGGCACACCGGCTATAAACATAGCTCCACCATCTGTCTGCACCCCTGCAGAAGCACCGTTATCACCATGGACATGAACCTTACCATAAATTCCGGGCTTCTGGGAATTGCTGACAATGATACTGCCAATGCCACCGTTCTTAAATTTTATAATGGCCACTGCTGTATCCTCTACCTCAATGTAAGGGTGGTTAAGATTCTTCCACAGGCCATAAACTTCGTCTATTTCTCCCATGAACCAAAGCAGGATATCGAGCTGGTGAGGGGCCTGGTTTACAAGTACGCCGCCACCTTCCATCTTCCATGTTCCTCTCCATGCATCGGAATCGTAATAGTTTTTGTCGCGCCAGCCAAGCATGTTGACGGTTCCGAAGACTGGTTTCCCAAGTTTTCCTGCGCTAATGGCATCTTTAACACGTTTTACAGGGGCGTACCACCGGCGTTGGCTGATGACGCTCAATATAACTCCTGCTTTTTTGCATGCATCGATAATGGCATCACAATCTTCAAGGGTTGATGCCAGTGGTTTTTCTGCAAGTATGTGGGCACCAGCCCGGGCAGCTTCAATAGCCGGTTCCAGGTGGAAAGGGTGGGGGGTGCAAATAATGACAGCATCAATGGATGCCTCTTTAATCATTTCTGAGATATTGGTATATGCACGGGTATTATATAATCCGGCAAAATCCACGGCTGTTTTTTCAGTGCGGCTCCAAACTGCTGAAAGATTTGCATTGGGCAGGTTGGTAATGGCTTTTGCGTGCAGGTGAGCTACTTTTCCGCAACCAAGTATGGCTATATTCATATGTTTTTTATTCATTTTTAGAAATCATCTTTTTTAGGTAAGAACTTTTAGGACTTAAGGACATTAAAGGATGCAGAGATTAGCACAGGGTAAATGCAGTAATCCTTAGTTTGAAAGTTTATTCCTGGGGTAAGGAATAGTCACCAGATCTACTTTTCTGAAAAAGATTTCTGCCCCTTCAGATTGAATCTGGATTTTTCCCTTTTGAGGTTTTACATTTGTGGCTTTATTTACCATGGTGCCATTCAGGTAGATGGTAAAGTTACTCTCGTCGGCAACAACTTCCAGAAGGTTCCATTCACCAACAGGTTTTTCAACATCATTCCTGCCTCTGAACCCAAGGGTGTCTTTCCAGTCCGGGTCACGTTTAAGCCAGTTGATCCGGCCTCCATTGTCGGTTATTTCCTTCCCTCCTGGTTTGAAAATATAGGAGTTTCCTTGCTTTTCAGCGGCAACTTCAGCTGTTACTGAAAACTTTTCGCTGCCGTCGCCCACAACTATGATATCGCCTGTTCCTCCTTCTATGATCTGACATTCGATTGAATGCATCCAAATGCCCTGTGAGCCTCCGTCATCACCCTGTGAGTGCAACAGCAGTCCACAATCGCGGGCATTGTTCAGACGTGGTTCAAAGGTAATGTCGCCCCATCTGAATTCGGTAATGAGGCGGTAATTCTCATATTCATCTTTTGTAGTAAGGCTGCCCCATTCCTCACCCGATATCCGTATTATTCCGTCGGTAACAGAAAATACATTCTTAGGATCATTATTAACACCACGGTTTTGAAGAAAGGTATACCATCCATTGAAACTGTTTCCGTCAAAAAGGCGGATGGTTTCCTGTGCCTGTAGAGTAATGGTTAGAAACAAGGCCGGGAGGCAGAAAAAGAATTTTATCATAGCTCACGATGTTTAGATAGTTAAAATTAGCTTATTTTCTTCAACCTGCATTTATTTCATTTGGAAATCTAAATCTGGCTTTCCATATTCAGCCAAAAATATTCCCCCAGCCCGATAGTAAAAACAAGGTTGCCAAGTATTGCATGTAAAATGGCAACAAAAAGCACGCTCCTGGTCCTCTTATAAATCCATGCAAGGTAGATTCCTGCTATCAACGTTAACAACATCGAGAGGGGGTGGTAATACACTATATGCATAAACCCAAAAGTAATGCCGCTGATCAGGATCAAAAAATAGCTGTTTCTGAAAAGGATTTTATACCGGGTGAACAGGAAAGTACGGTAAATAACTTCCTGACTGTAAGCCGAAAAAACCGGGTACAGAATAAAAAGCAGGAGCCAGGTCTCCGGACTTTTTCGTGGAAGGTTAAACAGGTTTTCAGGCGTAAAGAGATATACCATCCCGGTAAGAAAGACACCTGTGAGCAGCACAAGGCCGATATTTTTCCAGATGACTTCCTTCGGTACGTTCAGATGAAACAGGGATTTTAAGTTGAAGTCCTCCTTTATAATAAAATAGAGGATCAAACCTGCAAGTATGGGAAGCAGGATCAGACTGGGATGCTTCATAAATGCTCCTGAATAGATCAATAGCGGAACGCCGAAGAAAAGCAGGATAAATTCTATTCCCCGGATAAGCTTTTTTATCCTGGTTTTTGTATCATTGGTTTTTGTATTTCTTTCCCTGATATTTTTCCTGATGAGATTTATGTATCTTGTAACAGCAGCAGGGGTGCTCTGCTTTACTTTTGTTTTATCCATAACATGATTATCATGCTTAACATTTGCATCCATTTATATTGAGTTTTGTGTTTGGCGACTGTTATCACTAACAGCTGAAAGAAGGATTCTGTTTATGGATAATTTCACTCAGTTAAAATAAAGTCAAATAAATCTTTTAATGAAAAATTTTTTAGGATCTGGTAATAAAATCGAAAAGAAAAATCAGCGTAGCCTTGAAATCATCACTATGATGAAGAGATTCAAAGTATGGATTACTTTAATCTTTTATCCTCTTTTTATATAGATAATATTCTCCACATGTAAGAAGTTATCACCCGCTGGCTTCTTTAACTTAAACTGCCTATTTGTTTTTCAGTATGAAAATACCCAGGGTGCTATAGAGAAATGGAAACAATAAAATAATCAGACAGGCTCTTTTATGCAATTTCTCATACATTCAATGAATGTATCTTTGTTTTCAAAGCGGAAAAGTCAACAGGTTTGGTTAAGAAATCATCAGCACCCAAGTCCATTGCCCTCCTGTAATTTTCATCATCACCATATGCTGTAATCATCATTACAACTGGTGGTGGCTTGTGATTCTTCTTTTTGATCTGATCCAGCAACTCGAGTCCGCTCATTCCGGGCATATTGATGTCTGAGAGGATAAGTACAGCCTCATGTAAATAATTTCTGAGGCAGTTCAATGCTTCTTCTCCTGAGTAGGCGAAAACAAAATTAATTTCACCTGTCTTTATTTCTTTTCTGAATCTCTGTTCAAATAAAGGTTGAATGTCTTTTTCGTCGTCAACTACTAATATATTCATAACAAACTTTTATTTATTGAACCGGTAAAACAATGGTAAAAGTAACTCCCTCACCTTCTTTATTTTCTACCTTTAATTTTCCCCCATGTGCCTTTGTTACGATCTCATAACTCATGCTCAATCCCAGTCCTGTTCCTTTGCCGCTTGGTTTAGTTGTAAAAAAAGGCTGAAATATTTTATCCACTGCTGATGGTGGGATGCCATTACCATTATCTCTCACTTTTATTTCCACTTTATTGTTTAATTTTTTTGTGCCGATAAATACAGTGGGTTTATATTTTATTTGTTCATATTGTTGAGGGTTATCCCATGTTCCGTTATCGATTTGTTTTTTCTTAAGGGTAACTGCATAAAATGCATTTGTCAACAAATTCAGGATTACTCTTCCTATCTCCTGGGGAACTACATCAATCTTACCAAGTGTCTGATCAAAATCTGTTTCCAGATTTGCATTGAAAGATTTATCCTTAGCTCTTAATCCATGATATGCCAGACGTAAATATTCATCAGCCAGGGCATTGATATCAGTTGGTTCCTTGATTCCGCTGCTGCTCCGGCTATGTTGAAGCATTCCTTTCACAATGCTGTCGGCACGTTTACCATGGTGAATGATTTTTTCCAGATTTTGTTTTATATCCTCTGCAATTGCTGTTACCTCGCCAGTGTTCCCCTTTTTAAGTTCTTCTTTCATTTCCTCCAGTAACTCACTGCTTACTTCAGAAAAGTTATTTACAAAGTTTAACGGGTTCTGAATTTCGTGGGCTATACCTGCGGTAAGTTCTCCAAGAGAAGCCATTTTTTCGGATTGAATAAGCTGATCCTGGGTAGCGCGCAATTCATGAAGGGTATGCTCCAGTTCCTCTTTCTGCCGGATTAATTCGGCTGTGCGTTCAGCAACCAAACCTTCCAGTTCAACTTTCCTGATGGCTATGGCCCTGTTGATTTCATCTTCTTTCTGCCTTTTTATCCGTTCTTTTTCAGCAGCTTTATTTTGCCTGTATTGGCTAAATAAGATAGCTATCAGCCAGATAATTGATAGCATTATTGCTGTGCCGAAATAACTTTCCCAACGGGTATAAAGATGGCCAAGTAAGATCTGCGTTACATCATGTAATAATGAAATCAAAACAAAAGGAAGGAATGCCATCAAAAACATACGCAGGGAGCGCATCTCTTTTTGTTGAAAAGCAAAACCTAAAATAGAGATCAGGAGAATATGCCAAATCCACCGTGTGGTATTTGTTGCATCTAGAACTACTTCTGCGACAAAGAGAAAAATAGAGAAATAACGGGCATATCTGAATAATTTTTCCCACCTGGGGTAATTATTTATTTTCGAAAACCTGAATAAGCGCTGTGTTAACAGCATCGTAATTATGAGCTGACCAAGAGAAGGGGACATACAGTTTAAATTATAGGTTCAATTTATAACAAATAAGCGGATAATCCCATCTGAAAAAAAGTTTCAGATTTTTTCTTCCCGCATATTTTTGAACACGAATGAACTTCATGATCAATAATTATTGTTCTGAACTAAGACCCTTAATTTTTAAAGATTTCGTTCTGGTTGTCGTAAATCTTAAACAAACTTGCAAACCCCGAAATCCTGAATACCTCCTGAATACCAGGTTGCAATTCACAAAGAAAAAGTTCTCCTTTTAGTGAAAGAACTTTTTTTTGTGCTACCAGAAATACTCTTAGTCCGGAGCTGCTTATATAATCCATTTTATTACAATTGAAAATTAAATGTTTTTCACCGCTTTCAAATAACCTGTTCACCTCAGCCTCCAGTTCAACTGCATGGATGGTATCGACTCTTCCCTTTATCTTAAGAACGGTATAATTTTCGATTTTCTCTCTCTTTATATCCATTTCATATATTTTTTGTTAATGTTAATATGTTTTGATTTTTTTTTCTTGAATAATGCACTTCATCCATAATTTCGGATATCAAAAAAATGCCAAGTCCACCGACTTTTCTTTCCTCTGCGGCTGAAGTAATGTCTGGTTTTTGTTGTGACAGAGGATCGAAAGGAATTCCATTATCCCTTATCAGGATGGTAAGTATATTATCTTCAACTGATATGTAAATATTAATTTCATGTTTCCTGTTATCATTGAAGGCATAAAATATAATGTTGGTAACTGCTTCTTCAATTACCAGGTTCATGTTCATAGCAAGAGCCTGTGGCAACTTCCATTTAGAGGCTAACTGATCAATTTCTTCTGCCAGTCTTGAAAGTTCAGTTACCTGATTTTCAATAATAAAATGCTTAACTTTTCTACTTTCCATTCTTATGCCACTATATTGTTTCAACAATTAAGATTTGACTTGTTGTAACCCCTCATTCTGGTCAGATATTTTTTTTTGTTTTTTTATAAATTTATACTGAACAGGTAACTGTATTATTTTACGAAGCCAATCGTAATACAGCGTTACGTAAAGAAATATACTCATTAACCAAATGATTGCGAGGTTAAAAATGAAAGTATCAATTGTATAACCTGACAGATATTTTTGTGAGGCCATGAAATGTGCCCTGCCATTGGTTTTGTCTGGATCCTTATATATTGGTGCAACTTTTTGCATATAGCCATAGGGTGTTTCACGGTAAAAATTTTTTGTCTCTGAATTAAGTGCCAGTACTTCAAGAGCTTTATTGTGATTTCTCAATTTTTGATCATAGAGGAACTGGTCACCCTCCCTTGCTTTCAACTGGTTAATCAACTGGTCTTTGTCCTGTTTAAGGTTTAGATAAGTGATGCGATAATATTCCTTTATCAGATTAAGATGTTGTTTCGTGAGATTTGAAATTTCATGAGAGAATTTTTCGGGCACAAGGCTTGATGTATACTGAAATTCAGGAAGCGCAGTTTCCCTGTCTAGTTTTACGATTTCATTTTTAATGACTTTAAGCTTTTGGGATATTTCATTGTTGGGTTTACTTAATCGTGTCCACCCGGCAACAAGATCAACCTGACCTGTTAATTCTGTTGTCAGAATATCTGAACGCAAACGCGCCTGGGTCATGTTTTTATCTATATCGAAGAAATGTGACATGTACCTGTTTTCGCTGAATTGTTTTACTGCAAGTGCTTCAAAGGCCCAACGTGAAGCCATAATTTCCCCCGTAAGCGGCACCAGATCAAATCTGGCATTTTTATTTTGAAGGTCATCGAATTTAACGATGGTACCACTCAGCAGGATCTGAGGTATCAGAAGCAGGGGGACTAAAACATAAATGGCCACAACAGAATCAAATGCTGATGAAATGTTCAGGCCCAGCAGGTTGGCAAAGACAGCCAGGGAAAAAAGAACCATCCAGTAAGCCATTGTCATGTTATGAATTCCCAGTATGAGGTTACCAACAAGAACAAAAGTGAAGGTCTGGAATGCAGATAGAACGATCAGAAACAGAATTTTTGAATTTAAATAACTGAACCGGCTTAGATTCAGGAATGATTCCCGCTGCAATATCTTCCTGTCTTTTATAATATCACCGGCGCTGACGCTTAAACCCATAAACAGAACCACTACGATTGACATAAACAGGTATGAAATCAAACTTTTATTTTCGAAAAAAATGTATTCATCACCTTCAGAGAAACGGGTAAACCAGGCAACAATAACTGCAAGTAACGGAGCTTCAAGCAAATTAATCAACAGGTATTGCCTGTCGGTGATTTTTATTTTCAGGTTTCGTTCAAAAAATATTTTGAACTGTTTGGTTATTCCGGGCTTTTTCGAACTTTTGGTTGGTAAAACAGGTGGAAGCCCCTTTATCAGAACTTTATTAATCTGTTCTTTCTTTCTGTACCGGTTGTACCAGAATTCAGGTGTAAACCGACGTTCGGGTAAAAAATTGCCTGAATTATCTATTTTCTTAGTTTCCACAATTTCAAGTACCTGTTCTGGATTTACATTTCCGCAAACCGGACATTCGCAATGGTCGGCATTTACATGATTTACCTCGCGCTTAAAATAAATGATGGCATCGAGCGGGTTTCCGGTATAAATTGGACGTCCTCCCGTATCGAGTATCCATAGTTTATCGAACAGTTTAAAAATGGCTGATGAAGGCTGATGAATATTAACGATAATCAGCCTACCTTTCCTGGCCTGCTGTTTTAAAAGGAGCATTACTTTTTCTGAATCGGTGGATGACAATCCGGATGTAGGTTCATCAACAAAAAGTACAGCAGGCTCCCGGATCAGTTCCAGGGCCACATTCAACCTTTTACGCTGACCACCGCTAACAATTTTTTTTAACGGGCTGCCAACTTTTAAATCTCTGGAGTGATAAAGCTCAAGTTCGTGCAATACCTTTTCAACCTTCTCCTCAATTTCGGTTTTAGAAAGCTGATCGAAATTCAACAATGCATTATAATACAGATTATCCCAAACCGTAAGGTCTTCAAATAAAAGATCATCCTGGGGGACATAGCCTATTAATCCCTCTATTTCATTGCTATGTTCATTGATATCAAACTGATTAATTTTAATCTTACCTTGTTGCACGGGGATATTGCCATTTAAAATATTCAATAGGGTTGATTTGCCTACACCACTACCGCCCATGATGGCAATCAGCTGACCTGATTTTTCACTGAATGAAAAGTTGTGCAGCCCATTATTGCTGTTTTTAAATTTATATTCAATTTCCCTGGCTGAAAAAACGAAGGAAGGTTTTATTGTTTCATCAACAAATACTGATGCTACATCTGTATAGTAAATGGGTGAAACACGAGGTCCACGAATGATACTTCCTTCTTTGAAAGCAAAAAATCGCCCAGGGATTACAGGGTTTCCCTCAATAGTGAGATATTCGTTGCCATGAAAAATAAAAATATAGTGTCCGATCAGAGAGCAGCGTAAGAAAAGAAGCTCCCCATCCAGATTCTTCTCCAGTATATGTCTATAGCTTGCTTTGCCCGGGTTTTCATTATTATTTATAATTAAAAAATCGGGATTATTGATCTCATTGGTTGAAGGATAAAATATAAAAGCATAAAACTTGTTAACCTCAGTTTTATTAATTTCAAAGACTTCTGCAAGTGTTTCAAAAAGCAGATCCGCTTTTGAAAGATTACCGTTCTTCACCAGCTCCAGAAACCTTAAGAAAACCATAATTTGCTCGTCCTTCCTGAGCCAGCTCCTGATGTTTGAACTGATATTATAAGCCTGTTGGGTAAGGTCGACAGGAAAAGCAGGGTTACCCTCAACTCCATAAAATTCAAGTAATTCTTCAAAAAGATTCAGGTAGTCCTTATTGTCTGAAATTCCGAAGTGTTGATTCAGGTATAATGAAAAGTTCCGGATAGCTTCTTCTTTCTTAGATTCACTGATGGCCGAGAATAATGCAAATAAATTGATCAAGGCATTTAATGTGATCTCGTTCATGGAGTAAAAGTTAAGAAGGAAGTAGGACCTGGCGGAAATCTGGTATTCTGATTTCTGTATCTCAAGTCCTAGTTTATAATATTTTTCCTGAAAGCTTCCATTGATGTTGCGATTTCCGATAGTTCATTTTCACTTATTTTCTGGTTATTTTCAAAGATCGCAACAACAGGTTTAAATTGTTCGTAGTAAGGTTTTATATTTTCATCGCCCGACATCAGTTCAAGCAGTGTGAATACCAGTTTTACCCTCTCATGTTGTTGGTTCATTATTGCCAGCATCTGTGCATTGTTATTTGCCAACAAGGTGCTTTGGCTTAAAATATATAATGCTTCCACATTGGAGCCAATAACTGACAACGCATATACATCGGGTTGATCGCCTGCCGACATTTGCTGATGAAAATGATTGAGATCCTGTGTAACCAGGTAATCAAGGGAATCTTTATTATCGGCATTCTCTTTGATTCTTCCAAGGTAATTTTTTGATGAAATAAGTTCATTTCTCAATCCAAGATCGTCAATTAACTCCTCAGAAACGTCACTTATTTCAGCCGCCGCATCTCCACGGTTGTAAACACTGGCGTAAAGCAAATCGAAAGAATAAAGTCCTAATCCATAACTTTGATCGGCTTTGGTAAGAAACCTCTCAGCCTGCTCAGGAGGAACTGTAAGGTCAAAAATATAGGAAGCACCGGCTTCATTCAGAAGTGTGGCAATTTCTTTTTCACTTGGCATTTTGCGAATGGTTTCAACAATTTGATCCTTAATTTTAACAGCATCAAACGTTTCAACCTCAACTGACGCTATTTGGCCGCTACTGGTTGTCCCTTTTTCTTCTCTTGTTTTTGATGGGTTATTGCATCCTGCAATGAGAATCATTAAGATTACAAAAGCGGATAAATAATTTAATAACAGATTTTTCATTTGCTTAGTTTTTTTGATGATGACTAGAGTATTTACTAAATTTACGAATAATTCCGATAACTACCTATGATTAAGTTTGTTTATAAACAAATGTAAGGGAATGTTGTTTTCAGAATAATAGGAAAAAGACAACAGATTATTTAATCTGTATTAATAAGCTAAAAACATCTGTATGAATCCATCTTTGCAAACCGCTGTTAAAATACTAGTTGTAGATGATGAAACAGATATGGAGCCGATGATCAGGCAGAAATTTCGCAGGCATATTAGGGAGAAGACCTATGATTTTGAATTCGCGTTTAATGGGGTGGAAGCCCTGGAGAAATTAACAGAATTTCCTGAAATCGGCATCGTACTTTCTGATATCAACATGCCCGAGATGGATGGGTTAACCTTACTTTCAAGATTGAAGGAGTTGAAGAATCCAGGATTGAAGACGGTAATTATTTCTGCATATGGCGATATGGACAATATACGGACTGCCATGAACAGGGGGGCTTATGATTTCATAACCAAACCTGTTAATTTCGAGGATCTTGAGGTAACCATAAATAAAACCCTTGCTGAAATAGTTTCCATTCGACGCTGGCTAAGCGAACACGATCAATTGGTCTCGATAAAGCACGATCTGAATATTTCAAGGGAAATTCAGCAGGCAATTCTGCCCAAAGTGTTTCCGCCGTTTCCTGAAGAGACAAATTTCGATATATATGCCTATATGATTGCTGCAAATGAAGTTGGGGGTGATTTTTATGATTTTTTTAAGATTGATAACCACCGGCTTGGATTTGTTATTGGTGATGTTTCTGGAAAAGGAATTTCAGCGGCTATTTTTATGGCTGTCAGCCGTACTTTGATCCGTGCCACAGGACTCAAAGGTGATTCTGTCAAGGAATGCATCCGGTATGTAAACAATCTGCTCTGCAAGGAAACTGTATCATCAATGTTTGTTACAGTTTTTTATGGAATACTCCACACCCAGACCGGCGAGGTTGAATACGTAAATGCCGGCCATAACCCACCTTATTTGATTTCGGCAGAAGGAATAACAAAGGTTGAGATGACACATGGTTTGGCACTTGGTGTTATGGAGGATTTTAACTTTCAGTCAAAAAAGTTAAAGATGAAAAATGGGGACAAACTTTTGCTCTACACCGATGGAGTAGTTGAGGCTTTCAATATGGAAGAAACTGCTTATAGTGAAGACAGGTTTGAAAAATTTCTGCATAGTAATTTGCATCTCTCTCCAGATGCCCTCATCAAAAAGTCTTTTGCTGATGTTCATAACTTTACAGGAAGTGCACCTCAGTCTGATGATATTACTCTTTTGGGAATCACTTTTAATGGGTAAGAAGTGATAGCTGATTCTGAACTTTAAAATAATACCATTAAATCTAAACATTCACAGGCATCAGTTTTTTTATGCAGGTAATTTAACTGTAAATTCAGATCCCATGCCTTCTTCACTTTTCATCTTTATCTCCCCATCGTGTGCTTTTATAATATCGTAGCTCAGGCTTAGACCCAATCCTGTACCCTGTCCGGTGGGCTTGGTGGTAAAGAAAGGCTGAAAGATCTTGTCTTTTATTTTAGCAGGTATGCCGTGACCGTTGTCTTTTACCCGGATTTCAACATGGGTTCCGGTGTTTTTTGTAGAAACCACAACCATGGGTTTGTAATCAGGTTGTTTTTGCGATAGGTGGTTTAGAGACGCAGCATGTAGAGACGCAGCATGCTGCGTCTCTACGTGTACCGCATAAAAGGCGTTGTTTATTAAATTTAAAAATACCCGTCCGATATCCTGTGGAATAACGTTGATTTTAGGTAGGGTAGGGTCAAAATCGGTTTTATAATCAGCATTGAATTCTGCCTGTCCTGCAGACAGGGACTTATCTTTGGCCCGCATGCCATGATAAGCAAGGCGTAAAAATTCATCGGCAAGAGCGTTTATATCGGTTAGTTCTTTGTGGCCGTTGCTCGATCGTGAGTGCTGAAGCATCCCCTTAACAATGGCATCGGCCCGTTTACCATGGTGGTGTATTTTTTCGAGGTTTTGTTTAATGCCGTTAGAAATTGCTTTGGCTACTTCAATATGTTCTTTGTCAAGTTCTTCATTCATTTCATCAATCAGTTCATAGCTGACTTCAGAAAAGTTGTTAACGAAGTTGAGAGGGTTTTGAATTTCGTGTGCAATGCCGGCGGTGAGTTCACCAAGAGAAGCCATTTTTTCGGCCTGGATGAGTTGGGCCTGGGTTGATTTCAATTCAGAATAGGCCTTTTCTATTTCTTTTGCCTGTTCCAACTCTTTCTGCTGTGCGCGTTCCCTTTCTTTGCGTATGGTTCGGGCTTTTTGGTAGAGATGGATCTGTAGGATGCAGGTTACTATAAGAACTCCATAAAATAGATAAGCCCACCATGACCTGTACCATGGGGGAAGCACTTTAAAGCTGTATACTGCAGCCTCTGACCAGGCTTTCGCTTCCTCCTCGGCGGGTCCTTTATGCCTCGCCATGACCTTAAAATTGTATTCTCCTTCACGAATATTGCCAAACGAGGCACTGGTTTTGTTGATCTTTGGGCTCCAGTTTTTATTATATCCTTCAAGAATGTAGGAATACTCTATTAGGTGGGCCATAGCCAGTTCATTAGTGCCATAGTCAAAAGTGATATTGTTATGCGCATATTTTAAAACCAGATTCTCAGGCAAATTCTCAAATCTGCTAATTCCAGTGAATCTGACTGGTTTCATTTCATTACGGAAAGCCTGTCTTTCTGAATCACTGAGTACTTTCCCAAATTTGGTAATTTCATCAACCACAAAAACTTCTGCAAAATCATCTTTGTGCCGTATAGGATCTTCAGGCAGCAGAGAACTCCAGCTGATGGCTTTATCATTTATACTAATGTTTTTGATTTTTACAGCCGGCTTTCGTTTCTTCTTTTTTAAAGCTTTATAATCAAAGCATATCAATGTAGTCTTATGGCTCCCACTTCCGGCCCATATCTTTCCTTTACTATCCAAAAACATACCTTTGTTTACATCTCTCAGGGGATATCCAAACGCAATATTGTAGTATTCTAAAAATGGTCGCAATTCCATGACAGGCAAGGGTACTGCATGTTCTGGAATTACAGTAATGCCGCGGTTGGTTCCGATAAAAAGATTGCCTTCATTATCTGTCAGAAGGTCATATGCAGTATCATCTGCCAACCCTTCCCTTGTGGTAATTGAACTGAAAGCAGTACCATCAAAACGGCATACTCCTCCGCCCTGGGTAGCGAACCACAGCTTACCTGTCTTATCTTCCCTGATGCTCCAAATGATATTGTTTGATAATCCTTGTTCTGTAGAATAATTCGTAAACGATTTTCCATCAAATTTGGAAACACCTCCACCTGCTGTGCCTATCCATAAATTTCTTTTGCTATCTTCAAAAATACAGTACACAGTATTTCCTGCCAATCCCTGGGCAGTTGTGAATATGGTAAAACTCACCTCAGCCTCTGACATGATATTCCCGTTGAATTTAACCAGACCACCACCACCAGTCCCTAACCACAAGTTCCCTGCACTATCTTCCATAATGGCATAAATGACATCATTTGGCAACCCGTTAGCAGAGTTATAAGTTGTAAAGGCTGCATTTTGGGCTCCATCAGGACCTTGATACATTGAAACGCCTCCGCCCCCGGTACCAAACCAAAGGCGGCCATTACGATCTTTGAATGAGCTAATGACAAGAGGATGCGCTAAGCCTTGATCATAGGTAAAATTAGTAAACGATTTCCCGTCATATCGTGAAACGCCTCCTCCATTTGTTCCAATCCAGAAATTCCCTTCGTTATCTTCAGTAATACCGTAAACACTATTTGCTCCAAGTCCCTGTTGCATTGTAAAAATGTGAAAAGCATTTCCTTGAAAGAGAGCAACACCTCCTCCGGCTGTTCCCACCCAGATATTTCCTGATTTGTCTTCAATGATACTGTAAACCATGTTTACTGGCAATCCCTCAGAGGTTGTGAAATTTAGAAACCGTGTTCCATCATATTTGGAAACACCACCTCCACCTGTACCAAACCATAGATTTCCTTCCTGATCTTCGATGATCTTCCAAATCTCATGATGCCCTAAGCCATCAGCTACTGTATAATTAGTGAAATAGCCAGATCCAGAAATTTGCTGATACTTTGACACACCACCATCTCTTGTTCCAAACCAGATATTGCCAGAAGAATCGATAGTAATGCAATTTACTGCATTGTCAGCTAACCCATCTTCAGTGGTGAAGTTGGTAAAGGATGAGCCATCATACCTGCTGACGCCATGGCCGCCTGTTGCAAACCAAATTTGTCCATTATTGTCTTCCGCAATTTTGATGATGGAGTTTCCTGGAAGCCCATCACTCCTGTCATAATTTGTAAGTAAAGCGCCATCATATTTTGAAGCACCACCTCCTCCTGTAGCGATCCACATATTTCCCCGGCTGTCGGCAGTAAGGCCATAAACAACATCATTAGTTAAACCTTGACGAGTTGTAATTTGTGTAAACGTATATCCATCATATATCGAAATGCCACCCCCGTCTGTTCCTATCCAGATATTACCATCAGCGTCCTGAGCCAGACAGTGTACCAGGTTATTGGAAAGCCCATGCATTGTGTTGTAATTGGTAAATGACATCCCGTCAAATCTGGAAATACCTCCTCCCCAGGTTCCAAACCATAGATTTCCTGACGCATCGAGAAGTGTTGAGGTAATATTATCCTGTCCCAGACCATTATCTGTAGTGTAGGTAAGTATGTGTGGAAGTCCACCGTCTCCCAATAAATAATAATTTCCCTCCTCATCAAGAACTGGCTGACCAGTTTCATCTTGCAATGCAGGTCGCAGTGTGATTTGTGGAGGGAAAATTTTTCGTGAATTGTTTTCCTGATCTGTATAATCATATGCCTCATGATCGTTGGTTGGTATCTTGATTATTCCTGGGCCAGGAGTATCTCTTAACATGACTATATGTGGCTGCAAAGAATCAGGTAAGTTTACAAGCATTGTGATTGCTGGTGGGAGATGGAGTTTAACAGGCTGTGAAAAAGGAACATGGCTGGCGTCATTATTAAGTTGAACGCTGCAGGCACCCAAAAACATCATAAAAAATAATATTCCAAAATCTGTATATTTCATCATTCCAATTAAAAGACAAAACTTCCTGTTACTCATCCCTGACAATAATCCTGGGCGGCGATTGCCCCCTGGCATAGGTCATCGATTCGTGTACAAAAACTGCGTAAGGGAAATTTCCTGTGGGGCTATTTGCTGATACGGCCATTACCATGGAGTTGCCAGCTCGTACCACTCTGATGCCATCACCAAAGATCCGGGTATCAGGAAACTGAAAGGAGACATCCGAGCCTTCTACCTTCCATCTGATCCGGTCACCTCTTCTTAGTGTCACATCACTTTTGGAATAATCATCTTCAAAAACAACCCGCCACTCATTATTGATCAATTTAACAACCAATAAATATTCCACCCTTCTCTGATCCTGATCCTGATCCAAAGGGGCAGAACTATCTTTAGGGGAATTTGGAATTCCTTTAAGAGTAATGATACAAAGAAAGAAAAATGAGATGCTTGCGACAATTTTTTTATGCTTCATGTTAGAAGATTTTAAGTAGTAGATTTTTCAATTGTTATATAAAGTATAAATGCATATTTAATTTTTATAATAACCCTTATGGGAATGTTAAAATGAAAATTGGTCCCAAACCTGGTTTTTTTTCTAAAATTCAATTCATCACCGTGTGCCTTTAAAAAATGTTGTTCAAACGCAATCCTTTTCCTTTCCCTTACATACAATCTCCTAACGTATTTCCACTTTACCAGAAAAACTGGCATGAACTGGGTCAATTATATTTTTTAACGTGGATGAGCATTCAACAAGTTGCTGTAATTCCCATTAGATACTTCCTGATCATTGCCAGTTTAATTTCTTACGTTTATTAAATTTAAATATTGAATAACCTGAACACAGAAAATTTTGCAGGCCATTGAGTATTTCATGTGTCGTGTGCAAAATTACCAATGCTAATTTAAGTCATTTGTGAATTGAATACTAATTTATCTTATTTTATGTTTTCAATTAAGGCTTTTACAATTCATTGCCTTATGGTGAAATTTGAAAAGTAAAATATTTTTATAAAATAGTTTAAAAAATTGGATACTTCACTTTATGCTTTTTTCAAATGGGTTATAATCTATATCTCAGAAGATTTTTAACTGGAATTTTATTGAGAGGCTTATGTCATGCAAAAAAAAACCGAAAGGGTATAAATGAACATCATTGAACTAATTCCCTGTATTAGCGAACCCACCGTATGGCTTTTATAACCTGTTTTAACATCCATTCCTGAAAATTGTGTAACCACCCAAAAGTAGCTGTCGTTGGCATGCGATATAGTCATGGCACCAGCGCCTGTGGCCATGACTGCAAGCAGTTTTCCATTGAGAGAATCCAGACCGATTGAAGCCAATAATGGTGCAATCAGGGCGGATGTAGCAACCAGTGATACAGTGGAAGAACCCTGTGCAGTTTTAAATGCTGCTGCAATGATAAAGGGAAGAAAAATACCAAGCCTGTATTCTGCCAGCATGCGACCTAAGGTGTCTCCAATCATGGTTTCCCGGAGGATTGTACCATAGGCACCTCCGGCTCCTGTGATAAGTAATATGGGAGCAGAAGCTTTTATTCCATCTTCTATCCAACCGGTAAGAGTTCTCCTGTTAAATGAAGGGAAGAGCATAAATGCGGATAACAGGCCTATGAAGAGGGCATTAACCGGTTGACCTGCAAAACTGAAGAAGGTATAGATAATTCCTGTTCCTTCTGGTTGAGAAGGCCAGGTAATGACGGACCGGATGGCAATTAAAACAATTGGCAGCAGGATTGGCAGCAATGATTTGGTTGCAGAGGGGAGGTTGATGGGTTCCTTTCTGCTGTCGTCGAAGCTATCATAATCCTCACTTGTTGTATAATTCCTGCCTGCAAATGATGCCCATGCGTAACCTGCAAGCATAGCTATTGCAGCTACCGGCAGCCCAATGAGTATTACAAGTCCCAGCTGGTTCTCCAGTCCCAGATTGCCTGCTGCTGCAATAGGTCCTGGTGTTGGTGGGACAAATGTGTGGGTGGCATACAGGCCAGTAGCCAATGCTATGGATAAAGCCACTGAAGGTTTTCCTGTTTTAAATACAAGGGACTTCTTCAGTGAGGAAAGAATAACATATGCCGAATCACAGAAAACAGGTATGGAAACAATATATCCAATGAGCGACATTGCCAGTGCGGGATAGCGCTTGCCAACTACCTTTAGCACCAGTTCTGCAAGTTTGATGGCGGCATTCGACTTTTCAAGAATAACCCCGATCATAGTTCCTAAAACAATGACAATTCCAATGTATGCCATGATGTCGCCGAAACCTCTGGCTATGGCAACGGCAATATCGGTCAGGTGAAGCCCCGCAAGTGCACCGGTAATGTAGGATGCTGCCAGCAAAACCAAGAATGGGTGCAACCTGAGCCTTGTAGTTCCCAGAATGATGAAAAGAACTGAAATGATCAGGACTGCAAGGAGCCAAAAACTTCCGGTCATTATAATATTAAAAGGTTCTGAAATTGGGTTTGTTCTCAATGAAATGAACAGGCACTCCCTTTATAAATTCTTGCAGCCATTTGGCACAGTATTCCATTCCTGCTTCCTCCGACTTGATATGTCCCAAAAATATTACAGCCTTTTTTTTTCCTTGTAAAGAGGCATCATGTGCATAAAGGTAAGTTTCCCATTCATTAGCTTCACCTGCAATCAGCACTTCCACATCACCACTGGCGAGCATCTGGATATGTCGCTGTCCGCCCGGTGCACCGGCCATAAATCCTATTTTGGTAAATTTCAAATCCGGATTACCGATAATCCTTATTGTTTCCATACCAAACTTTTCTTTTAAACTGGTAGCATACCCTCGAAGCGAGGTATGTTCAGGCAGTCTGAAGTGGGTTTGTGAACCATTTACTGCGTATTGGCCGAGCTCAAGCTTTTGTATCATTCCCTCAGAGATTCCATCCGGACGGGTCATGTGTATATGGTCATGAAACCTGAAGATAACAAGTCCGTTCTTTTTAATAAATTCTGATTTTTCTTTATAAACGGGATCACTCAGAAAGGCTTCGGTCTGGTCGGAATGGTTATAGAAAACCGGTTCATGAGTGATGATGAAATTACATCCTTTAATCACTGCCTGCTTCAGGATATCCATATCAGCAAACATACAAACGGCAATACCCTTCAGATCCGATTCAGGATCTCCTGCCTTGAACGTATCTACTGTCTGTGCTGCCCAGGTACAGGTAACATTTTGCTTTATCAGAGCTACAGCCTCATCCGGAGTCCGCGCGTTTTTTGTTTGTGAAAAAAGGAGAACAGGGAACACAAGGAACAATATGAATGTTAATTTCGTTTTCATAATGATAAGCTGTTGGTTCACCCTAAATGTAAGGGTTTTTTGAACCGGTTCAAAC
Organism: Bacteroidota bacterium; assembly: GCA_023412195.1. GTDB lineage: Bacteria > Bacteroidota > Bacteroidia > Bacteroidales > Prolixibacteraceae > Mariniphaga. The sequence continues at coordinate 21,063 of JAEYNZ010000151.1, read as the reverse complement.
GAAGGGTATGAAAAAAATGAAAATTCGGGGCAAGGAGTTAAAGCGGATAGGGTATTCCGATGACCGCAGTATTTCGCTTGCTCTTCGCATAACCGGAAAACATCATAAGCGTTCTGATAAAGTTGAGATTCTTGAGCTGCTCGAAAAGATACACCTGAACCCCGAAGAATTTAAATCGGATCCCATTTGGGGTGAATTGGCGGTATTGTTCATTGAAAAGCCACTTCCTGTAAAAAAGTCCGGAATAAAACTGAACAAGGCGGCACAGGACTTTAAAATTTATGGTGCCGAAAATATTGATCCTGCTGCCATTGAGCAGATGCAGATGGCCATGAAACTCCCCGTAACAGTAGAAGGAGCCCTGATGGCAGATGCTCATGTTGGGTATGGTTTGCCTATCGGAGGCGTGCTTGCGACCTATAATGCAGTCATACCTTATGGTGTGGGAATGGACATCGGTTGTCGTATGTGTATGTCGGTATTTCCGCTTTCCCCTAAACAAATCGCCGGGGAAAGGAACAGGATAAAGAACATTATCATGAGTGAAACCCGGTTCGGACTTGCAGAGTTTAATGATTTAGGGGATTATGAAATACTGGAAAGGAAAGAATTCAATGAAATCAAATTCCTTAGGTCATTACATGGGAAATTTGCCAAACAACTGGGAACATCAGGTCATGGCAATCATTTCGTGGATGTCGGCTACGTGGAGATAAAACAACATTAATCCATGGCAAATCTTGAACCCGGAGAATACCTGGCTGTTCTCAGCCATTCAGGTTCCCGGAATTTTGGTGCAGAAGTTTGCAAGCATTATACCTCTATTGCAAAAGATAGGCTCGGATTGAGCGGGGAGGCAGCTAAACTGGCGTGGCTCTACCTGGATTCTGAAGAAGGTCAGGAATATTGGGCAGCAATGCAGCTGGCAGGTGAATATTCACACACAAATCATCGTATCATTCATCAAAGAATTGCCAAAGCCTTTGGAAAGAAGCCCCTGGCCATTATTGAAAATCATCATAATTTTGCCTGGAAGGAGAAACTGGGAGACGGAGAAGAGCTTGTCATTCACAGGAAAGGGGCTACACCTGCCGGTGAAGGTGATATCGGCATCATTCCTGGTACAATGGCTTCTCCAGCATATATTGTTGCTGGAAAAGGAAATAAGGATTCACTGCATTCGGCTGCTCATGGGGCCGGAAGGTTAATGTCGCGTAACCTTGCCAAAAAGACATACACTGAAAGCCAGTTGAAGCGCTATCTGGATGAACAGGGCGTGGAATTGCTGGGTGGAGGTATCGATGAATCACCCTTTGTTTATAAAGATATCCATGAAGTGATGAAGCACCAGCACGAACTGGTGGAGGTGCTGGGACTATTTCATCCCAAAATCGTACGGATGGAGTGAAGAACTTCTGATCATGACCCCTCCCATCCTCCCCGAAGTGGAGGAGTAGGACGCTATTTTGTAGTATCCTGCCAAACTTGCACAGGGCTAAATCCCCCGTCACGGGATTTAAGGGGGCGTTTTTAATATTACTTTTCATATGGTTATAAAACTCTTTATTGAGGGACTTGTGACTCTAAGTCTTATTTTCTGTGTCTGTCAGTCTTGTGTCCTGTGTCTAATCTGCTCTATGCTTCTGCATCATTAGAAAATCGCATAGCTTATCTTCATCATAAAAGAATTGTGGGGGAACCGGGCAAATACATCATTAAATTGCCCTCCCAATGTCCGGTCATAAGGAGAGTGCACAATCGGAGCCAACGGGTTAACTTCGTCCCTTGCATTCCTTCCATGGCTCCATACAAGAAACAGGGTTGACCCGGGGCGATACTCCCAACGCATGACGAAATTTGACTGCAGGTGCTGATAAGCAAAATTCTGTTCTTTTGGAAAAGCAACAAACGGAACAAGGACATCAGGATTTATTAGCAAGCTGTAATCATCATATTTACCTTTTGCAAGAAATAACTGGGAATATAACTGGAACGACAGAGTATTTGTAAAGGTCACTGCTCCCCTGACGGTAAAATCGAGTGAGCCGGTGTTCCGTTTTCCGAAAACCGGTACAAAATGAAAGCCTGGTCTGTACTCAACCCTTTGTGACAAGATGGGTGCAAGAGTGCCGTTGTCATTGAAAGCAGTATAACCATCAGTACCCAGGTCTGTTGGAGCAGTGGAACGGTTGCCTATTAACCAGCTGTCTCCCAAATAATGAAAACTTTCATTAGAGGCCCAGGCTGTATTGGATCTTTCCCAGTCACCTTTAATACTTCCTGAAAAGGATAACCGGGTTCCGGCATCCAGATTGCCTCTCACACCAAGCATAAAAATTTTCCCTCCGTCGCCAGAGTACTTGTAACTGCCTTCGGGGGTTACCATCCAGTTACGGCGGTCATCAGTACTGTACTCACCTGTAAAAATAACACTCCATGGCCTCGCCCAGCGATCAAGACCTCTTGTTTCCCAAATATCGTAACCGCCTATAATCTCCGAAAAACCGCTGCTGAACCTGATGAATTCTGAATTAATGGTCATCCATTCTGACCTAATCTGAAAGAAATCGCCCATGTTCCACCACTGAAGATAGGAATACCGCTGCCGGTGGTACAGCCTGATATTGGCCCGCTGGAAGCTTCCGAAAGGCTGGCCTGCATGAATGTTATAGGTAAGCCCTGACCAGGCTTCATAAAAGTTCTGTTCAAAGCTCGTCCAGCCAATGTCGTTGGGGTTGTATCTGTCTGAAAATACAAGCAGGGTAACATGCCCGTCTATGATGCCTTCCCTTTTTTTCATAATCAGACCTCCCATGAAACCTTTTTGGTCTTCCCGTTCAGGTACAAGTGATTGCCTGTTTGCAAAAGCTGCTATTCCTTCAAAACTATATCTGTTCTCTCCAAACCGCATATCCCAGTCGATTCCACCTGTGGTGCTTTGCCATCCTGACCCAATATCTTCAGGACTATGGTACATGGTTAGGATGCCTCCGGCTGAAGAAAACGCTCCTACCTGCTGACTTGCCCTTGCCACTGCGTAATTATGGACAAGTGTAAAATCATGGCCGGCTGAAGTTCCAAGTAATCCAAACGATAATCCTCCCGCAGATCTGCCGGAAACTTTGGCAGCACCCAAAATAGGATCCCTGGCACCAATGCGACGGGTGTAAAACAAGCTGCTGCGTCCGATTCCGAACTGGAAGATTTCCGCACCTTCTACAAAGAATGGCCTTTTCTCAGTGTACAGGGTTTCAAATGCTGTCAGATTAAGTACTGCAGGATCAGCTTCTACCTGCCCGAAATCTGGATTTATTGTTGCATCAAGCATAATGTTTGGTCCCAGTCCAACTTTTACATCTCCTCCCATATCAAGCCGTGTATCATATTTTGCTTTTCCCGGACTGATGGGATTTTCATAAATATCAATTCCTGATAACAGGTAGGGACGGAACTGCAGATTACGTCTTGGCTCCAGATTTTTAATTCCTTCAATTTGACCGTATCGTGCAACAAGGTTAGTTCGTTCTGTGCGGGCAATGAAAGGCCATTCAGTTACCTCACCAAGCCTGGGTATGCGGCGGGTAATATGCAATCCCCATGTTTGTTCCTCCACTCCCGGGAAGCGGAGCATGCTGTAAGGTATCCTGAGTTCGGCAATCCATCCTTCTTCTGTGATTCTCACTGACGAAAACCAGATGGCATCCCATGACGTGTCAAGGCCTTCGATCCGGTTGATCCCGGATGTAACAGTTGTTGGAATCCTGCCCTGCTGGCCGTCGAGTTGAACACCGGCAGCATTCACAGCAAAAGTGTATGCCGTCCGCCGGTTAAAATAGGAATCAAATGATACCAGGAGCCAGTCGGCTCGGTTAAATTCATCGCGTCGGCCCAGAACATTTTCTACATCATCTGGTGAATCATACATCACAGCACCAACATATAAATTGTCCGCTCCAAAAAGTATCCGTACTTTTGTTTGCTTTGAAGCATTGGACCCTTCTGCCGGTTCACGCTGAACAAAATAATGTATTACTTCTGCTTCTCCCCAGGCAGGTTCCTCTAAATAACCATCTATTGACATTGCCTGATCGGTATGAGTGGCTTTTATAACCTGCTTTTCCTGACCGGTTGCAGAAAGAAATGAAAAGAAAGTAAGGATGAGAAGAAACCGCATAAAATGAAAAAATAGATGGATTTATTTGAATATGAAAGTACCGAAATTGTGAGGCTCATGGAAATTCCTGACAGTCGGATTCCACGAGAAACGGGTCGTACCTTCATCATGGTCGAGGCGATATATGTTCGCCTTCCATTCTGTACCCGGCAGCGGAGCAGTTTTTGTAAGGGGCTCCATAAGCAGCCACGGAATAAAGAACTCAGCAGTCCATCCTGATACTGCTTCTTTACCTGTTGAAGGATCATGCTGTATGGAAGCATTATGTCGTGTTTTACGTTCACCATCATATTTCCATGGCAGCCATCCAAGAAACTTCCCTTCAAGGTTAGGTATCAATAAAGTGAGTTCGTAATTCAAAGGCGACAACTGGTATTCGAAATATAAGGGGTACTTCTCGTCGGGCATTAGAAAAACTTCCACCACATCTTCTTCCCAGAGGTTCAGATTGTCAGCCTGCATGGTGGCCGTAATTTTCCTGTCGCCGCACCTGACAAGAAAATAAATTCCTGTCTCAGAATAGAGAACTTTTGCCTCTGTCTGATATTTTACCTTGTCATTGTTACGCTGCGGGATGTCGCTCCACTTAGTTTTATTCCATTCAGGTGCATTGCCTGTACCGGAAATTTCGAAATCAGAAATTTTATTTATTTCAATACGAGCAGGCTGAATATCCTCCTGAGCCCGCGCTGGTAAATTGAAGAAAACAGCTATTAGAAGGCATAAGAAAGTAAAATAATTGATCATATCCGGAAATATTAATAAGGTCAGGTAATCAGGAAACCAGATTTGTTTTTTGTTTTTTTCACAATTTATAAAATTAAACAACAGTTGCCAAACGGAAAATTATTCATTCATAAATTATTTTTCATTAAAAGTAGAGCCAGTTATAAAATAATATGACTGAAGTATAACGAACAACAGACTGACCACCAAATGATGATTTCATTCTTTCTTTAAAACCATAATTCTGGAATCGGTACTATATTCCTCAGCCTGTTTATGAAGCTGCAGATTTCCAGTGGTATGTGTATCAATTCCCCATCTTGTTGAGATTGGTTGAAAAATGGTGTCATTGATAAAAGCAACAGATAAAAAGTAAGTATAGGGTTCATCATGATTACCATGCATGAAAATCCATGTTCCATGGTACTGTTGGTTTCCATCAGCAGAAATCAGCCTGTTAAAGATTTCTTGTGGGCTCTCTGGTGCTTTGTCTTTAGAAAAAGTCAGCCGGTAATGTTCAAATTCAGGTGTCTGATTGATGTCACCGGATAAAAGTTGTGTGATCTTCCAGGTGCCGGAAGTCAGATCACTGTTTAATCTTTCCAGAGGGTTATCTTCTTTCTTTTTGCAACCTGACATCATCAGAATAAACAGGAAGTATATTAAACAAAAATGTTTTATCGTGCTCATAGTTTATCCTTGTTTCTTGTTGGTTCTTTTTCCGGGAAAATATAACTAAAAAAAATGGCAAGGGAAAATGCCAGAACATAACTTGCAAGCCGTTCGGAAATGCCTGTGGGTTCAGTAAGCCAGGTTTTCCATATAACAGCAGTGAATGTGCCGGTTATAAGGCTTGCATATGCACCTCCTCTTGAAAACTTTTTCCAGAAAGCAAGCAACACTATTGCCGGACCAAAGGATGCACCTATACCACTCCATGCGTAGGAAACAAGTCCGTAAACAGTATCTTCCATGGCAAGTGCCAGGAGAAACCCAACGGCACCTACTGCCAGAGTTAAGAGTTTGTTCAGAAGCAGCAGGCGCTTTTCTTTCATTTTTTTTCGTGAAAGCCTCAGATAAACATCTTCGGTCATTGAGGAGGAAACGACCATTAATTGTGAAGATGCAGTTGACATCATGGCAGAAACGGCTCCTGAAAGCAGGATACCGGCAAGAACAGGATTGACCAGGGTCATCACCATCGCAGGCATTATTTTTTCTGCATCCGCTGTTACGCTGGCGGCTGCACTTCCCAAAGCACCTGCCTGCACCAGTTTGTACCCGATAATGCCGATCATAAATGCCCCTATATACGCAAGCAAAGTCCAAAGGATGGCTACCCACCGGCTTTGCTTTGTCTCCTTTTCTGATCGCATGGCCATCATTCGTGTCAGCAGTTGAGGCTGTCCGGTATAACCAAAAGACCAGCTCAGTCCGTTTAATATCAGCAGTCCTCCTGTAGTCTGTTTTACATGGCCGATATTCAAGGGAATTGTATAGCTGGCATTGGTGATGATTTCCAACAGGTTGAAGTTATAGGATGCTGCTACAGTTAAGGCAACAACCGGTAATACAACACATGTAAATACCATCAGAATGGCTTGGAAAGCATCTGTAGCTACAACAGTAATAAAACCTCCCAGCATTGTATATAGTGTAACTACAGCAGAGCCAATGATCATTCCCCAAAAAGGATCTGTTTGGAATGTGTCATGAAATATTTTTCCTGCACCGCTGAACTGAGCTGCAATATAAAGTACAAAAAAGAAAATGATAATCAATGAAGAAAGCAGGCTGAAGGTTTTATCTGTTCCTTTAAACGTTCCTGAAAACAATCCCGGAACAGTAAGTGACCGGGTCCGGTCTGCCATTTTCTGAAGGGGCCCTGCAAGGAATGTCCACAAAAACAGGATGCCAAGAACACACCCCAGCGCAACCCAGATTGCAGACATACCCTCTGCAAATGCATAGCCTGTAAGCCCCAGAAGGAGCCATGCCGATTCCCCTGTTGCCCTTTCCGACAGTGCCAGGGAAATTCCTGATATTTTTTTCCCTCCAAGAACAAAATCTGCATTTGTTTTTGAACGCCTTGCCGACCAGATTACAATTCCTGTCAGCACTGCCAGGTATAATATAAATACAGGAATCATTTTTTTGTGAAGGTTACTTTAGAATGCTATACCTATGCTTGCTCCAATTCTTATACCCGGGAACAGGAACGGCAACTTTGAGGTATGGTTGTTTTCATTCACATCATGTGTCAGTTTTTTGTACAGGTACTTAAAATCAACAAATACATCATCAACATGAGATGTAACCATCCCATAATTGAATCCATCGGGCTGCGGATCGAGCACGTATTCAACCAATGCCTTGTGATAGTCAATGCCGGCTCCAAAAAAGAACAGGTCAACAGTGAATATATCGTTTAAAATCCATTGGTATCCCAGTTGACCTCCCAACCCTAGGGTGTTGAATTTTGTGCCTACTGTGAAAATATAACCTTCAATTTCATCGTCCCATACCATATCCTGGTTCAAATAGCGCATATACGGAGCGACATAAAACCCCTGAATTCCCCGTTTTTTCGACAGGTAAAAACGGTACTCCACTGAGGCTGTAATTCCGCCGTTGGATTCGAGCAGGTTATAGGCTTTGGGCGTCAGGGTCTTCTCCGTAATAAAGGGGCTCATAATCGGATCAAAATACCCCAGCTTAATGTTCAGGGAACTGTGTCTGCTTAATGCACGTTCGTACCCGATGTTAATATCACCCATAAGAGGGCCGGAAAGACCTGCTTTGATTGCATTTTCCTGTGCAAAAGTTATTATTACTGAAAATAACAGTACACAGGTCAGGTAGATTTGTTTTGACATAATGGTTTGATTTTAAATTCCTGTGAAAATTATTAAAATATTTGTTATTCAGGTTTTATGCGGTTGAAAGAGCTGCCGTGGCAATCGGCACAGGCTACAGAATGAATATCATGTTCACTGGCTGGAGAAAAGAAAGATGTATTCATAGTTTTGACATCAAGCTTGCAATTGGAAATAGCCGGATGGCATTTGTCGCATGAATTTCGCTGGTAGTTTGAATGGGGTTCATGGCATGCACTGCAACTTAGCCCTTCATGCACCCCTGTTGGAGTACGGTCATCATGACTCCCCGCCTGGTGCCAGACAGAAGGTGCATGACATTGAACGCATAGCCTGTAAACCGGGTCAGCCGGAGTGCGTACAGTATCATTCCCCATCAGAATAACCGGAGTGGGAAGGTTGTCAAGATTAAAATGAACCTTTTCATTTCGGATATAAAAACCGATGGAATTGTTTTGCATATTTCTGCCATAAAAAATATTTTCAGGGGCAGCATAATCCGGCCTCTCTGCAGTTCGCCCTTCACTGTGAATCTGATGGCAGGCTAAACAGGGTATAGCAGGTTTGTCTGCCATTTTTTTGTCCTTCAAATTCCATGGGCCAGTCTGGGAAATGGGTTCTACCAGATCAAGTATGGTTCCTGCATAAAACATTCCATGGCATCTCAGGCAATCAAAGTTAAGCTGTTCTGTGGTGTTATGTTTCTCGTGAAGGAGGAAATCAGCATAGGTAACTGAATGCCCCCCTGCCATCCAGTTGGCGTATTCGTTGCGGTGGCAGGAGGCGCATCTGTCCATCGTTTCCAGGATCTGAGCTTCACTGAGCCTGATGTCATCATGATGTGGTTTATTCTTAACATGATTCAACACCATACGTGATTTTTCTGTCAGGCTGTGCCACCCGTTTTCCAATGCGGTTCCATGGCATTCGAAACAGGATATATCGCGGTGGGCAGAGGCTGACCATGATGTATGGGAAGGTGAAATTTCATGACAGCTTGCGCATGTTCTTTCCGGATCGGCAGCATTCCATGCGGTGTAGGAACCACCCAGCAAAAGGAGAACAATAAAAAGAACTATAATGAAACGCAGGCTGTTTTTGTATAGTCTGACTGCCATAACTTATGATTTGAATTTTGATCCATTCCAGTTTTTTACGATATAATCGCCAACATAATATCCCAGTGCCATAATTGTCAGGGCAGGGTTAAATCCCCCATTGGTAACACACAGGCTTCCGTCGGCTATGAACAGGTTGTCAATGTCATGCACTTGCCCGTATTTATTGGTTACAGAAGTTTTACGATCATTGCCCATACGTGCAGTACCTGCCTGGTGCTGACCCCCGCTGAGGCCTCTGCCTCCTACGCTTTTCCAGGTATGATAGGCACCTGCTTCCTTCAGTATTTCTTCAGCACGGTCCGACATATACTGGCATCCAACCGGATCATAAGGATGGCGTGATCCTGAAAGCCGTGCAACTGGTATTCCCCAATGATCCTTTACCTGCTGATCGACTGTTACTCTGGCTTCAAAATTGGGTATTTCCTGAAACGGACCATGCAGCCTGATCAGTTTTTTGAATTGGCTCCGCTGGTACTCCTTGTGCTCCGGGCCCCAGCGTTTGGCACCGGGAGGTCTCATTTTAGAAAATAAGTATGGCATGGCAGTGAACTCGTTGCATAATGCACCACCACCTATAATTCCTTCATTGTCATGGTTAAAATCGGCAATAGCAAGTGTGGCTCCCGGGCCTACATCATCATATACATCATCCTTCATTAATCCATGTGCACCTGTATAGGCATGACCCTGGAGGTTTCTTCCAACCCAGTCGTTATTGTTGCCGGCACCATTGGGAAATAATTTTGATCTGGAGTTGAGCAACAACCTGGCTGTTTCAACTGCAGCAGCAGCTACAACAATAATATCGGCTGTCTGAATGTGTCCTTTGTCTTTATGATCGAAGTATTTGACACCGGTTGCTTTTCCCTGTTCGTCAACCATAATCTCTGCCACCTGGCTGTGAGTTCTTAATTTGCAGTTGCCCGTTTCAATGGCAACAGGAATGACCGTATTGTGGGTACCTCCTTTGGCATTAACCGGGCATGCAAACCCCACACAGCTGCGCATGCGGTAACATGCGGGCCTTCCGCCATACCGGACCGAATTTCTGAGCATAGGAATAGGAAAGGGGTGCAGGCCTATTCTTGAAGCAGCATCAGCAAGAATCTGTGCCGAACGGTTATATGCAAAAGGAGGCATGGGGTAGGGTTTTCTTCTTGTCGATTCAAATGGGTTGGCACCACTTGCCCCCGCTACGCCGATTTCCCATTCTGCCTTTTCATAAAATGGTTCAAGATCAAAGTAGCTGATGGGCCAGTCTTCGAGCGTGGAGCCTTCCACATGCCCATATGTAGTTTTCATATGAAAATCTTTTTCCATAAACCTCCAGGCCATTGCACCATAACTTACGGTTCCTGACCCTACACAGGCTGCATTGTTGCTGAAGCTGCCTTCACTTGGCAGAACAATCCTGGTTGTGCCGTCGTTGTTCACAACTACCCTTCTGTGCCTTCTGTCATCAGGTCCAAAAGCATTTCCCAACACGGTAGTCCGTTGTGATATCAGTTCATCATCATCATGGTCATCATAAGTTGCCCAGCCACCCCGTTCAAAAAGCACAACTGAAAGCCCTGCAACTGCCAGTTCCTTTGCAACAATCCCTCCACCCGCACCGGCACCGATAACTATTGCATTTACATGTTTATTCTTCATAATTGAGTTGATTTGGCAATGCTGCACAATGAATGATACCTGTTCTGTCCAAGTACATGGGGATAATCCAGCTTCATCATCTTATAGCTTACATAGTTTTTATTGCCACCATGGCGCGGCGAGCCATAAAAACCCTGCATAGTATGATCAAGCAACATATTGAAGAAGCTTTGCTGGTTTATTCCTTCCCAGTATTCTTCAGGAAGATTGCCAGACTCCATTTGTTCCATGAAATGTGTTTGCTCATCCCATTCAAGTTCGTAGAATGGCTTGCGTAAAATCCTGATCGATGATTGTTCTATGGCTGGTATGCCTTTCCTGTATAATTCCTGGAAGCGGGTGTAAGGACCCACCAGTTGTTTGTCAATAAAATTGATGATCCCGGCATCCGTGGCACCCGGATCATGGTCTGCAGGTATAATTTGCTCTGCAAAAGATAATACAATCTGTGCTTCCTTTTCTGTGAAAAAACGCCAGGGGGAATCATAGCCATTACAGGCTGGCATAAATAGAAGACTTCCGCAGGCAAGACTAAGTTGTTCAAGAAATGCTCTTCTGCTGGTTTTCATAGTTACCGGTATTAGTAGATACAGGCAAATTTAAAGATTGATTCAATTAAATCATCAGTTTGAAGATAATTTCGTAATGAGGATAAAACAAAATGGTGTGATAACAAAAAAACTGCTGCCGTCACCCTTCCTGTATCTGCATTTTAACTACCGGCCTAAACGGTATGAAAGCTTCAAGAGAAAAACATTGTTTGCATTTTCACCAAATAAATAATCCACATCACGTAAAAAATCGAATGAACCGTCGCTTTTAACTCCGCTTCGGGTTTGTGACCATACCAGGTACAATGTGGAGCCAGGTCGGTACTCATACCGTAAAACAAGATTTGACAGAAATTCCTTTACATTAAAGTCGGGTTTTCTAAATGAATAATCTGTAACATTATCGGAATTTTCATTGATCTGATATTCTTCATTTTCTTCATTATATGTAATTTGGTTGGAATCGAACAACCGGTACCTGTCGTACAGATTATCAGCTTTGCTGTTTGTGATGTATTTGAAGTCACTGTATCTTCCAGTTGCAATAAATGGCTGGCCCCAATATTGGATGGTCAGGTCAGGGGTTATATTGTAATTCAACCTAACCGACATATTTATGGTGTTTCTATCAATCCTGGCCATTATATATCTGTTCTCACCCATGTGCTGATATTGTCTTACATATTGCAGTTCATGATGTGATTTATTATAACCTGGTGTCATATCAATTCTGAAAGTTTTTGAAGGCCTGAACCCAATTCCAAGGTCGTAATTCTGGTTTCTGCTGAAGTTATTTACATTGCTGAAATTATGGCCTGTGTTAAAATTCAGTGTAAGTTTTTTCTGCTGGTTTGAAGAAAATCCCCAGAAGTAAACCTTGTTACCCGGTAGCTTAAGCGAAGGTCCTCCCCTTAATACATGATTAGAAACCTGACTTCCTTTTAAGTTGAAACTTCCAAATGTATACCAGTAATTTTTTAGGCTGGTATGCCAGTTTATGTTTCCCCCGGGAGCTGTTACATTTCCACCAAAATCCAGCTGCACCCATTGATTCAGGTTCAGGTTGATTTCTCTGAAAATAAAGAAAGGCTCATAGATGCGATACCCTAGCCAGAAAATCTGAAATATATTATCAACCTGTTGCGCATAACCGATATCATTCAATTCCAGTCCGGGTGATTTCCAGGCAGCGCCCGCCATAAATTTAAGGTTCCCTCCCATCTTTCCAACAGTCAGTTTTCCCCCCTGACCCATAAGTGAAGTGCGGGTAGAATCATAGGTAATATAATCTGCATCCGGACGCTGAAATGACCGGATATGAGATTCCTGGATTCTTTGGATAGATTTCTGATTTCCGTTCAACTGACTGAAGTAGAAGGCTGCATCCAGCATCCAGCTTTTATTATTCCATTTATGTATAAAATCAATTCCCCCCGAATACGCACTTGTATGAAGAAAATCCATATGATCCTCATCAATTTTTCTGTTTACTGCTGTTAACATTCCTCCTAAGTAGGTGTTGTTTTCATTGAAGTCTTTTTGAATGCGTGTTACAAAGAAATTCGTCAGAGGTTCAACCAGTTGTGTCCTGCTGTTTCCAATGCTTCTTATATCTGCATGTTCACCTGCTGTAACACTCTCAAGAACACCCATTGACCATCCGTCGGGTGTTTTTCCTGTTACTTTGGCAGCACCCAAAATCCTTGTAAACTTCGGAACATCTGCAAATTCCCCATCTTCCAGTTCAGGGTAATAATGAGGACGGCTTCCAATTCTGCGGGAATAAAAAAGGCCGTCATACGCCAAATCTCCATCACCAAACATCAGTTTGTAATGTAAAATATTCTTACCTTCAATGAAAAATGGCCTTTTTTCGGGAAAAAAGGTTTCCTGGGTGGTAAGATTTACCTCTGACGGGTCAGCTTCAACCTGCCCAAAATCTGGATTTACAGTCAAATCAAGCGTCAGGTAATTTGTAAGGCCTATTTTTGCATCCAATCCACCATCCAGAGTATTTTTTTTTCCTGTTTGACTGAATGGATCTTTAACATCTTTCTTAAAGCGGTCAGCACGGGCAACAACATAAGGCATGATATCAAGAGTTTTCTTCGACTGAAGATTCTTCAAACCGTTCATCATACCAAACTGCGATACAAAACCAGCATTACTACGCTTCATAGGTTGCCACACCGATAGTTCATCCTTCCTGAATAGCCCCCTGAATACCTGTAATCCCCAAAGTTGTTCTCCATCCTGTTTAAATCGAAGCTGTGTTAAAGGAATTCGCATTTCTGCAAAATAACCCTCATCCGTTTTTGTTGTTTTTACCCACCAGATCGGATCCCATGAAAAATCTTCATTTTCACCGTCATTACTTATAACCCAGTCGACCTTCACACCTACAGACGAAACTATAAACATAAATGCAGTCCTTTTATCATTGTAGGTATCAAATGCTACACCTACATGGTCTCCGTCCATCATGTCGCGTCTGGTCATTCGCATTGAAATACTGTCTGGACTGTTATCGAATGCTTTAATCCCGACATAAAGGTTGTGTTCATCATATAAGATGGCAAACTGTGATTGCTGATGCGGAGATTGACCCTCATGCGGCTGATGCTGGATAAACTCATTTTCCCATTTAACCGATTGCCAGGCTGGTTCGTCAAGTTTTCCGTCAACAGATATGTCAAAACCGTTTACCTGGTTGGCTATATAAAATTTTTTATCTGTTTCCTGTGCTTTCAGTTGCAACATGGAAAATGTGAACAAAATGAATGCTGTTATTCTTTTCATATCATGGCTTTGCATTTAAGACAGGAAAAACTTTAAATCGTTACAAAGGATTAAAACAAAAGTGTGGAGATTCATTAATGCCTGTATGAATAAATAAATTTAGCTCATTTTGTAGTTAAACTGATATTCATGAACTTGCATATCAAAAATAACCGGTTTTCTAATGATGGTATTTTTTTTGTATCATTAGAGAAAACATTCATGTTATGAAAAATATTCATTTATTGATTTTTATTTTAATCATTGCAGCCGCCGGTTGTAAAACTGCAGTAAATGTTACCTCATACAGGCAAAATGCTGAACAGGCCGAAGCTGCAGGCGATTATGTTGTTGCCACTGAAGCATGGAAATTTTATTTCAGCCAGTTGCCTGAAGGCAGTGTACCTGACGATACCACTTATGCCAGGGCAGCTTACACTGCTTACCGCGGGGGTGATGCCATGCAGGCTATGGAATGGTATGAAAAAGCCCGGGCAGGAGGATATAATCAGCCTGAAATGCATCTTTTGCTTGCTGAAATATACAGAACAAGGAATGATGTTGCCAGTGAACTTGCCGAACTTGAATATTATGTTGAAAATTATGAAGTAGAACAGCAGGAGGTCTATAAACGTCTTTTTGATATATATTATAATTCCGGCAGACAGGAAGATGCCTGGGAAGTGTGGGATAATATGCCTGATGTAGACAAGAGAACAGAACAATATCTTGATAGATATTTTGCACTGAGTAAAAAACTTGAAAATGAAGGAAAAACGGACTCTGTAAGTCTTGAGCTGATCGGTCTTAATCCTGATCATATCGGGGCTCTCGAATGGCAGGCTCAAAGAAACTATGAAAAAGGGGAGGCCCGGTATGCCAGAGAAATGAAAAAATATGAAGCGCGCCCCACATCCGGCAGCTATCAAACACTTCTTCGTCAACTTAAATCTGCAACTGTTGATTTGCGAAAGTCATTGCAGTATTTCGAGAAATTATGGGAGGTTAATCCTCAAAGCAGAAAGGAATATGCTGTTTATATGAATAATATTCATGTCAGGTTTAATGATAAGGAAAAGGCCGATTATTACCGGAAATTTGTAAATTAAGGTGCTTCTTCCTGTATTACAGCTTTGCGTTGATAGAATACGAACCCATTTTTCCTGCCTGTTTCTTTCAATTCAGGAAATTCTTCCACCAGGTGAGCCCGATGGATTTTCGTGACAAACCATACATCTTTATCGATGTCTCCTGACTTTAACCATATTTCATCATAAAAATGATCATTTGCCGGAGGTTTGGTCCGGCCATAAAACCACGTTGCATATGATTTAAAATGAAGATTTTTAAGATAAACATCTTCATCTGCTTTTGATTTGAAAAACTCAACCAGCGCATTCTGTGAATACTGTTCTATTTTAGGAACATGCACCAGCAGCACTGAGAACAAAAACATCATGGTTACTCCCCATAGAAGTGCAGCCCTTTTAACTGGTTCGCTTTTTCTTATAAAAATAAAGATGAGAATGACTGCCAGCAGAAACAGCAGTCCTGGTATAAATTCAAAACCCGTCCATGATACATCCGCTTTTAGGTTTTCGACAGCAAAAGGATCATTTATCATATTTGAACCGATGATCCAGTCCTTGTACTTGTCTATGAACTGAAGGAGTATCACAGGAAGGGCAATCAAAACCGACATTGAAATGATGATGGCTGAAATCCACCTGTTCCATTTCTGTTTATCCATATTTAGGCTATAAACAAAGGAGGCGGCAAGAAAAGTCAGGGGAAAATAGGCAAGAGATGAATAATGAACAATTTTTGTCTTAACTATGGAGAACAGGATCAGTACCACCCAAAACAGGATAAGCATCCATTTTTTTGAATATTGATAAAAAACTTCATCTGAAGGTTCTTTCTTAAAAGCTTTCAGGGCAAGCACCGATGAGGGAAATACGCCGGCAAAAAGAACAACAAAATGATAGCCGAAGAACCCGCCGTGTCCGGCATCCTGGGTTTGAAAAAGCCTGACCTGGTATACCATAAATTCCACAACGGTGTCGAAATTCCCGTTCAGAATCTGTATGATAAACCAGGAGCCCCCTGTAAGCGCAAGGACAACAAAGAAAAGAACTACATCTATTATCCTGACTTTTACCCTGAACCTTACCAAAATCAAAAAAACGCCCCCCGTCAGCGCTACCAGCAAAAATCCAACGGGTCCCTTTGTTAGTACCGCAAGGCCTGTAAAGAACGCTGACAGAATAATGTTTTTTAATTTTCTTTTATCCGCAGGGAAAGCATAAAGCATAAGAAAATATACCCCCAGAAAAATAAAAAGGTTGAACCAGGGATCTATAATCCCTGACTTGAAATAGAAAAAGGGCAGGATACTTCCTGCAAATGCCAAAACCCAGAGAAGTCCAAACAAATTATCCCTGATATACTTCCCGATATTGAACAACACCAGGAGGGTAGCAATACCGCAAATGGCATTTGGAAAACGTGCTGCAAATTCATTGATCCCAAATAACTTCATCGAAAGCACCTGCATCCATATAAATAGCGGTGGTTTTTCCCAAAATGGCTGAAAGTTTATCTGAACTGTAAGATAATCTCCGGTAACAATCATCTCCCGTGCCGATTCTGCAAAATTGATTTCATCCCAATCGAATAAATGTACCTTTCCAAGAAAAGGTACAAACAAAAGCGCAGCTATTATAGCCATTCCTGCCTGAAGGAAGACTGGGTTAATCCGGTTTACCTTATCTGATATCATGAAATGGAAACTTTAGAAAGTAAAGATGATTCAAGCCATTTCCTGTCAAGTCTTTCCGACTGGTAAAAAATGAAGATCATAATTACTACAGCAATCACAGAACCAGCTGCAATGTCGATAAAAAAGTGCTGCGAAAGGTATACTCTCGAATAGGCAACAACCATGGCTACCAGGAAATATAAAAACTTAAAAAGTTGATTTTTTGTCATCAGTGCCAGCATCAGGAATACATTAAATGCAGTAGAAGTATGTCCTGAGGGAAAACTCTGCAGACTTCTTAAATTTATGCCTTCGATCAGGTATAGCTGGTAGGTTTCGAATAGTTCAAAATACTTCGACGGCCGGTACATTTCCTCGAGCAGGAGCTTCTTGAACAGATGAACCACGCCTGATGTGAGAAGGCTGCCTGCCAAAAATGCCAGGGCATACCTGTATTTCACGAAAAGAAGTACTATTGTAAGTATGGCGATCATGGTACCATCCCCTAAATGCGTGGCATACATGAAAAAGGTATCGAAAAAGGGCGAATTGATCTGATTTGCCCAAATGTGCATTTCTGTTTTGGAATAGTTTAATTCAAAAGCCAGGAATATAAACAGGAATAAAATATACGGCAATAAAAAAAACCTGTTGTCTGTCAGCAGTCGTTTCATGTAGCTAATTATTTTGAGCTTCAAAATTCAGGAAAAAAAATGACAACAGCAATTGTACTGCTTCTGAAATCCCTTGATTTAATCCTGGTTTTTATTGCATAGCCCTTAAAAAAACCTGAATGAATTGCCTCCTGAACGGTTTAGATTTCATGTCATTCTTTATCTTCGGGGAAATTTTCATTTAAAATGGAACGTTTTCTAGCACGCTGCGCAGAATATATTTATAAAAAGCATCCTGAAAACCTGCATAAAGTATGCCTTGTTTTTCCCAACAGGAGGGCAGGGACGTTTTTTAATTCATACTTGCAAAAAATCATAGTAACACCTGTTATAGGTCCACTTACTACAACAGTGAATGAACTCATTTCCGGTTATTCTGAATTGCATCAGGGGGAAAAACTTCATTTGATTTCGATATTGTATCCCATTTTTAAAAAGCACACACACACGGAAGAAACTTTCGATGATTTTTATTTTTGGGGCGAAGTATTACTGTCCGATTTTAATGATATCGACAGATATTTGGTTTCTGCCAAAGATTTATTTACAAATATATCTGATCTGAAAGAAATCGGGTTGGGACTCGATTATCTGACTCCTGAACAAAAGGAAGCCATTGAACGGTTTTGGGGAAACCTGTCAGCAGGAATGTTAAATACTCATCAAAAGGAATTTTTTTCTGTATGGCAAAATCTTTACAATATATATTATGATTTCAGGAATGCTTTGCTTGACAGAGGCATAGCATATGGAGGAATGATTTACAGGGAGGTTGCGGAACATTATAAAAACAATGCTCCGGAATTTGAATTCGATAAATATTATGTCATAGGCCTGAACGCCCTCAATACCTGCGAGAAAACTTTCTTTCGTTTGGTAGGTCCCAAAGCAGTGTTCCTGTGGGATTATGATAAATTCTATATGGATCAGAAACATGAAGCCGGTAAATTTTTAAGGGAGAACCTGGTAACCTTTCCGCCTCCGGATGATTTCAATTTCGATTCAGCAAGGTTTTCAGGGAATAAACAGATCAGGATGGTAGCCGTATCCTCAAGTTATGGTCAGGCTCAGGAAGTGCCACGTTTCCTGCATGAAATTGCGTCCGATTTCCGGAATGAATTTGACAATACAGCCATTGTGCTTGCCGATGAATCATTGCTGTATCCTGCACTGGGGGCCATCCCTCCTGCAGTGGAAACCATAAATGTAACAATGGGATATCCTGTTAAAAATTCCGTAGTATACGGTTTTCTTCTGTTACTGATAAACCTGATTAAAAACTGCAGGAAAAACAGCGAAGGCCAGATAGTAATCTATCACCGTTTTGTAACTGATGTGCTGAATCATCAGTTATTAGGTAATGTTCAGCCTGAAAAAACCAGGAAGTTCATATCCGGCCTCAAAAAGAATAATACTGTGGCTGTGCCGGTCGGGGAAATAGATTTTTCTCAATTGCACCGGTTGATTTTTGCAGTTCCGGAAAAGGTGGAGAACTACAACAGCTATTTCCTGCGGATACTTGAAGCATTGTTTGGTATGGTAAGGGAAACTGATTCTGATAATAAACTGTTGTCAGAGCTGATTTTTACACTCTATCAATCTGTTGAAAAAATTGGGAATACACTGGCTGCCGTCCAATCCGGCCAGGAAAATTTTATAAGTCCTTCTGTCTATTTCAGGTTGTTTGGGCAGTACACCGGACAGGCGTCAGTGGCTTTTGAAGGAGAACCTCTCTTTGGGATCCAGGTGATGGGAATTCTTGAAACCCGCTGCCTGGATTTTGAAAATCTGGTCATTCTCGGACTGAATGAGGGGAAATGGCCCCGAATGCAGACTTCTCCGTCATTTATTCCTTATAACATAAGAAAGGGATTTGGTTTACCTGGCATTGATGAACAGGATGCCATGTATGCATACTATTTTTACAGATTGCTGCAAAGAGCCCGGAATGTAACTGCTACATACAGCATCCTGAAAGAGGGAATCGGATCAGGTGAACTCAGCCGTTTCGGCTACCAGCTTCTATACGAATCGGGGTTCGATGTAAAAAATACTTCTCTTGATTTCCGTTTTTCCAGTGAACCGGTGTCGTCTGTAGTGATTAGTGGTTCGCAAAGCAAAACAGAAAAGCTGTTGCAGGAAAATTCTGCCGAAAATCCGCTGTCGCCAACAGCTATTAATACCTGGCTGCAATGCACCATAAAATTTTATTTCCGGTACATATTAAAGCTTCCTGAGCCAGAAGAAGTGAAAGATGAAATCGACAGTATGGCCTTTGGAAATATTTTTCATGAGACAATTGAACAGTTGTATAAGCCATTCAGTGGAAAAACAATTAATCAAACTGATCTTGAAAATATTCTGAACGATAAAGTCCTTATCGAAAATGAAATACGGAAAGCCATTGGACGGAATTACCTGAAACAGGTAACACCCGGGAAACCGGTACCTATAGAAGGGAAGGCCCTGCTTATTTTTGAAAACATTAAAACCTTTATCAGAAAACTGATTGAAGTTGATATGGACCTCACACCTTTTCACCTCATCGAACTTGAAGGTAAATTTACTACTTCCCTCGATGTTGTAGTTGACGGTCTGCCACGGAAGATCTTTATAGGAGGAAAAATCGACAGGCTTGATAGAGTGAATGGAGTGACCAGGGCATTGGATTATAAAACAGGGAATGTTGAGAACCTAGTAATTTCAGAAATAGATGACCTTTTTGAATCAGAAAAGGAAAACAACAAAAAGGAAATTCTGCAGGCTTTGATATATTGTATGATTTACAGTGAAAGTTCAGGCGATAATTCAGCAATACAGCCAGCCATTTACAGTCTTCGTAAACTGTTTGGCGAGAAGTTTTCTCCTGATATCAAAAGGGCAGGTGCCAAGCTGCTATACCAGGATGTAAAGGATGAATTCAGAGAGAAACTTGCCGGCACACTTTCGGAAATGTTTTCGGAAAGCGGAAGCTTTAAACAGACTCCGCATCTAAGATTCTGTGGTTATTGCGCCTACAAGAAGGTTTGTTTAAGATATTGAAGAGGTTATTCTTTGCCTTTATTTTCGCCAAGGTACTTCTTGTATAAATCTGGCCGCAGTTTTCGTGTGCGTTCAACCGACTGGTCATGCTTCCAGTCTTCTATCAGTTTGTCATTTCCGCTGAGCAGAATAGCTGGTACTTTCATCCCTTTGTAATCTGCAGGCCGGGTATAAACCGGCGGACTTAAGAGATTATCCTGGAAGGAGTCTGTTAGTGCAGAGGTTTCATCTGAAAGTACGCCGGGGAGCAGCCTTACCACACTGTCGGCAATAACAGCAGCAGCCAGTTCCCCACCGGTCAGAACGTAATCACCAATGGATAATTCCTTTGTAATGAAGTAATCGCGTACACGTTGATCAATTCCTTTATAATGGCCGCATAATATAATAATGTTCTTTTTTAGTGAAAGTGTATTGGCTTCTTTCTGATCAAATTTTCGTCCATCGGGTGTTGTGAAAATAACCTCATCATACTCCCTTTCTCCTCTAAGCTTTTCAATAACACTTTCAATAGGTTGTATGGCCATCACCATTCCAGCCCCACGGCTAAATGAATAATCATCCACTTTACGGTGTTTGTCATGTGAATAGTCACGCAGATTGTGTACATAAATTTCCGCAAGCTTTTTCTCCTGTGCCCTTTTTAGGATTGAATGATTCAGAGGGCTTTCAAGTATTTCAGGCAAAACGGTGATGATGTCAAT
>JAEYNZ010000099.1 GCA_023412195.1 Bacteroidota bacterium | reverse complement strand
GTCTCTACAGACGTTGCATGCAACGTCTCTACCGTCATCCCCCACAACGTCACTGCCGTCGCCCCAATCGCCATCAACCATGGCAACCATTTCCCCAAAACCACATTCGGTGTCTGCCATAATCCGTTCATACAAATCGGCCGTAACAAAACATGCCCGCCGGTTGGGATTTGAATTTGGATGGCAACCCCGGTTTCACGACCACATCATACGCGATCAGAAATCATTTGAACGGATCCGGAATTATATTATAAACAATCCGGTTAATTGGAATGCCGATAAATTCAATCTGCGTTGAATTATGTGTTTGGCACAATTGCAATTCCCAGGTATACCGAATCAGAAACATATTCTGCCAGCGGTTCCTGTGCCAGTTTTGGCAGATTGGCAAAACACAGGTAGCAATGTACTTCATCACCTGCAAAACCCGGTGGAACTGTTAAGATGGTTTCTCCATCGGCCCTGATACTTCCCTGCAGGCTGTATGCGGCATATTTCTTTGAAGGATTATAAGCCAGCAGAATGGCCGTATCATCATGCCGGGCTCCGGTTTTTTCTGAGGTAGCCATCCATAAAAATTTAATTTTTCTTTCTCCTGCCGGTTCACACTTTGCCTGTTCTGCCGCCGGGAGATCTCCCCGTGACACCATAATCTGGCTGTAATCAATCTCCAGATCCGGAAATGTTCCTTTGATCCCATGGTGGTAGTTGTACGAAGTAGCCACATGGAAAGCTGCCTGGGTTGGTGTGCTGTACCCCAGGAATCCGACCCTGATTACCGGGATGCATGCCTTTAGAAATTCGATTGTCAGCTTCATTTTCATCCTGGTTGTCTGCTGCACAACAGTTTTTGCATCCCTGTACTGCACAGGCCTTGATTTTAAGTAACTGATGCCCCTCCACGAACTTCCAACAAGGTTCCCTATTTTTCCTGATGGGCCGCTATGCGCCCCATTTGCTATTTTTCCCATAACCAATTCATTTTTAAGTTAGTTAATTCATCCAATGATATGATGGTGCTTCATTTAATACAGCTGATACACCCTGACCAAAGCTAGTACAAAGCTAGTACAGAGCTAGTATAAAGCTAGTTCAAATATAGTAAATAGCTATCTTTTGTCTGGTATTTTACTTGTAAATAACTAATAATCATCTTACTTTATATTGGATATCTGTATATTTAATTAAAACTGTTGATTTCTTTCTGCACAAACGTTTGCGCCTATGTAAAAAATTGTGCAGTTTTGTATATCAGCTTATGAACAGGAAGGTAAATAATATCAAGGAGCTTGCCCAACAGCTTCAATTATCTCCCACAACGGTTTCGCGTGTGCTGAACGGGAAATCGGAGAAATTCCGTATCAGTGAATCCACAACAAAAAAAGTGGTTGAAGCTGCCCGGAAGTTTCATTATTATCCAAACCGGATAGCACGCGGACTGAAGCTTGAACGAACCGAAACCATCGGTCTGATCATCCCTGATATTGCCAACCCATATTTTGGTTCCATTGCAAAAACCATCGGGGTGGAGGCACATCAGCGGGGGTATTCCATAATACTTTGCGACAGTCTCGATGATGTGGATACCGAAACTGAATTGCTGTACCTGCTGGCAGGAAGGAAAGTCGACGGCATTATCATCGCTCCTACAGGGAAAAGTAATGAGCATGTTGTGGAACTGCAGCAGCAGGGTATACCTGTGGTTGTGATTGACCGGTACCTGCAGAAGACTTCCCTCCCGTATGTTACCACCGATAATTATGTTGGGGCACTGATTGCGGTGAAGCACCTGGTGGATATGAACCATAAACTTATAGCCTGTATCCAGGGGATTCGGGGTATTTCGACCAACACCGACCGGGTGAAGGGCTACCGCGACGCATTACTCATAGACGGAATCCGGATTAATGAAAAGCTTATCGTGGGCGATGATTTTGGTGAAATGAACGGTTACCTTCAGACGAAAAAACTGCTGTCGATGGCTAACAGGCCGACTGCGGTTTTTGCACTCAGCAATTTAATCTCGCTGGGTGTTTTGCGCGCCCTGAAGGAGGAAGGCCTGAAGGTTCCTGTTGATATGTCGGTTGTATCGTTTGATGAACAGCCCTATTCAGCTTTTCTTGCCTGTCCGATGACCACAGTGGAGCAGCCCCGTGAGGAAATAGGCAAACTGGCACTTGACATCCTGCTAAAAAGCATTGTTGAAGGGAATCCTGAAAGTTCAGCTGGAATCAAGTTACTACCCAGGCTTATCAAACGTGAATCAGTAAAAAAACTTTAAATCAATACCTATGTTCCGACAGATCAGTTTATTTCTCATTTTTTTATTTCCACTGCTGTCACACAGTCAGGTGCTGCGGGTAAGCACTAACAACAGGTACCTGGAGTCAGCAGAAGGCAGGCCATTTTTATGGATAGGCGATACAGCCTGGGAACTGTTTCACAAGCTCAACAGGGAGGAAGCTCAGATGTATTTGCGAAACCGTGCTGAGAAGGGTTTTTCTGTTATCCAGGCAGTAATCATTGCCGAACTGGATGGACTGAAGAAGCCTAATGCCTACGGGCATACACCCTTGTTTGACAATGACCCGGCCCGGCCCAATGAAAAATATTTTGAGCATGTTGATTTTATTGTGGGTGAAGCTGAAAAGCTGGGCCTGGTTGTGGGCATGCTTCCAACCTGGGGCGATAAGGTTACGCCAGCTCATGGTGGTGGCCCTGTTATATTCAATGAGCAAAATGCATACGCATTCGGGGAGTTTCTTGGCCGGCGCTACAGGGAGAAACCTATTGTGTGGATACTGGGCGGCGACCGTGATGTGGCAGATGAAAAGGAAAAGCTTGTATGGCGTTCCATGGCCCGTGGACTTAAGGCGGGTGATGGGGGCAATCACCTGATTTCATACCATCCCAGGGGATATAATTCTTCCCATGAAAAACTGCATCATGAAGACTGGCTCGATTTTAATATGTATCAGAGCGGGCATTCAAAGAAATACAACGACGTATACCGTTTTGCTGAAGTCCTGCAGAAAGTGGAGCCACGAAAGCCTTTTATTGAAGCAGAGCCGGCATATGAAGATATTCCCCGTGAATTTTGGACATTTATGGACTCTTCGAAGCCTCTCGGGGTGCCTGATGATGTCCTGGATAATGACAGGATCATCGTAAAAAAGGAGCATTTTGAAAAGGGCTATTTCGATGACCATGATGTACGGGTTCATGCGTACTGGAATTTTCTTACTGGCGCCTGCGGTTACACCTATGGCAACAACGCTGTATGGCAGATGTTTGAAAAGGGGGGTAGCCTGGCCATTCCAGCTCTTACCGACTGGAAGGATGCCCTCGACAGGCCGGGGGCGGAATCAATGCGTTATGTCAGGAAAATCTTTGAAGCAAGGCCATTTCATCTGCTGGTACCTAAACAGCAGGCCATACTGAATAACAGTGCA
Source organism: Bacteroidota bacterium (assembly GCA_023412195.1). Classification (GTDB taxonomy): domain Bacteria; phylum Bacteroidota; class Bacteroidia; order Bacteroidales; family Prolixibacteraceae; genus Mariniphaga. The sequence continues at coordinate 29,290 of JAEYNZ010000099.1, read as the reverse complement.
ACCGATAGTCTTGTGATCAGGGCAGCCGCAGCATCCGACGGTTCATTCATGCTGGTGTATGCAGGTGTGGGGCAGGAACTTCATGTCGATCTGAAAGATATGAAGAATGGTGCTGTGGCGTGGTGGTATAATCCGCGTAACGGTAAGGCCTCCAAAGCCGGAAGAATAAAAAGTTCAGGCAGTCAGAAGTTTACGCCTCCCACATCAGGAAGGGGTAACGACTGGTTATTGGTGCTCGATGATCCGAAAGCAAAATATAAATCATTAAAATAATCAGTAATTAAAACCAAATCTGTGATATTATGATAGTTATACATTCTTACGGCTGGGCAGTTTTACTTGCCTTTATCACCATGTTGTGCTGGGGTTCGTGGGCAAACACCCAAAAGCTTGCACAAAAGCACTGGCCTTTCCAGTTGTTTTACTGGGATTATGCCATCGGCGTTTTGCTGCTGGCACTGGTTCTTGCCTTTACTGCCGGAAGTACCGGAACGGAAGGCAGAAGCTTTCTGGCCGATTTAGGACAGGCCAACGGAAGTTCGCTAATGATGGCCTTTATTGGCGGTGTGATATTTAATCTTGCCAACATTCTGCTGGTGGCTGCCATCAACATTGCTGGCATGGCGGTAGCATTTCCCATTGGTATAGGTTTGGCTTTGGTGCTTGGTGTCCTTACAAATTACGCGGCTGCACCGGTGGGCAATGCAGCATTGCTTTTTTCGGGTGTTCTTCTTGTAACTGTAGCCATCGTGCTCGATGCAAAAGCTTACCGGAAGCTGGCAGGCAAAGCTTCACTGACTTCTGCAAAGGGAATTATGATTTCCCTGATGGCAGGATTTCTGATGGGATTTTTCTACCGTTTTGTAGCCGGGTCAATGGCAGTTGATTTTGTAAATCCTGAGGAAGGAAAACTTACACCTTATACTGCTTCTGTGATATTTGCCATCGGACTGCTCATTTCCAATTTCGTGTGGAACAGTGTTTTTATGTACAAACCACTTACGGGCGAAAAGGTCACTTACCGCGATTATTTTACCAAGGGAGACACGAAGCTTCATCTCATAGGAATTTTGGGTGGTGCAATCTGGAGCCTTGGGATGACACTGAACATCATTGCTGCCGAGCAGGCAGGCTTTGCCATTTCATACGGATTAGGCCAGGGAGCTACCTTAATTGCAGCACTGTGGGGTGTATTTATATGGAAAGAATTTAAGGGTGCAAAGGGCGTGACCGGACTGTTAACGGCTATGTTTTTGCTTTTTGTAGTCGGACTGGGATTGATCATTATTTCAAGATTTTATTAGATGGATATCAAGCCAAAAATTGTAGTAGCAGGAAGTTCCAATACCGATATGGTGGTAAAGGTTCCCCATATTCCTGCGCCCGGTGAGACGATTATGGGCACTGATTTTCTGACGATCCCCGGAGGTAAGGGTGCCAACCAGGCGGTTGCGGCTGCCCGTGCAGGATCAGATGTTACTTTTATCGCCTGTGTTTCGGATGATGCATTCGGCATACAATCGATTGAGAATTACAAACTGGATGGAATTGATACCTCCTGCATCAAGGTTCAGCCGGGAACGCATTCGGGCATTGCACTGATCAATGTAGCTGCCGACGGTGAAAACAGTATTTCGGTTGCACCGGGTGCCAATAGTTATTTGCTGCCGGAAGACATTGGCCGGTTTGCCGATGCCTTTAAAGATGCAAAACTGGTGCTTACACAGCTTGAAATACCCATGGAAACAGTGGAGGCAGTGGCAGAAGCAGCATGGTCGCAAGGAATTCCCTTTATTCTGAACCCTGCCCCGGGAGCAGAAATTTCTGCAGCATTAATGCGTAAGGTAACCATTATTACACCCAATGAAACTGAAGCAGCCATACTGACTTCACGAAAACAATTCACGGAAGAAGACATTCCGGATATGGCATATGAGCTTTACAGCAGGGGGGTTAAGACCGTAATCATTACGCTCGGCAGCAAAGGGGTATACATAAAGTCTTTTGATTATGAGGGAATGATCGCCGGATACAGGGTACAGGCTGTTGATACCACTGCTGCGGGCGATGTATTTAACGGAGCGCTGGCATCAGCACTGGCAGATGGAAAAGCATTGACTGATGCAGTTGACTTTGCACAGAAAGCAGCAGCCATATCTGTTACACGCCTGGGAGCACAACCTTCTGCGCCTTATATAAATGAAACGAATGCATTTATTGCGTAAACAATTAATCAACAGTGTAACTCATGAAAGCTGATAGAACCATGTGCGGGGCTTATCCGAAAATAAAAGATGTTACAGCAATGGCCGTTTTCCTGGTTGCTTTTATTTTTGCTGCAGAAGCACAAGAAAACTCCCGAAACCAGGAGGATGACCTTTATTGGAAAGTTAACAGGGAGCAGGATGCCATTGTATGGGATCTGACTGGCAGCACCAGGCTTCCACATGCGGATGACATAGAAATGTCGGGTGAAAAAATTTCATCCATCATCAGCTATGCAGTTAACCGCGGGAAATACGTGGAGGTTACCCGTGATCTTATTTTTCCACAGCTCAGGCGGTATCTCAGTACCTCGGAGCCCGAGTGGCAGGAATACAGGGCATATTTCAGGAAGAAATTTGATGATGCATATCTGCCTTCTCTTGTTTATAAAAATATGGTTTTGGATCCTCAGCTTGATTCAGTTATCATTAATGGGAAACTGAATTTTTACCATAGGCCGGTGGAGGGAATACATATCGTAAGAACCATTTTCCCTTCTACCACAGAAAGGCTTCTTGTGGAGAAATGGAAAATCAGGAATATTTCGGAAGAATCAAAAAATCTGCACATCGGTCACAGTGAAATGACCATTAGTGAGATGGGCATGTATGGTGAATATACGCTGAAGATTTATTGTGATGCGGATAATGAACTGAACCTGGCACCTCAGGAAGAGTACTCTTATGGCATTTATTTTTCTGCAGCCAGGGAAGATGAGGGAGAAGTGAAAGAATCACATGCGATTGCTGAAGCTGGAAGGAACTCTTTTCTGGAGGAATTGAAAACGAAACTGGTTTTGAAAACTCCCGATCCGGTTCTGAATACTTTATTTTATTTTTCAAAAATTAGAGCTTCGGAGAGTATATTTGATACAAAAATGGGATTGGTACATTCGCCAGGTGGTGGAAATTATTACGCAGGAATCTGGGCAAATGATCAGGTAGAATACAGTGGGCCGTTTTTTCCCTATCTTGGGTATAGCAAGGGCAACAAGGCAGCTTATAATGCATACGTTCATTTCCTGAATAATATCCCTGAAGATGGCAGCCCCATTAAGTCATCATTTGAGATGGAAGGCGATTTACCCTGCTGTTCAAAGGACAGGGGCGATGCTGCCATGATATGTTACGGTACTTCCCAGTTTGTACTGGCTTCAGGTGATAAGAACATTGCAGCAGAACTTTGGCCGCTGATTGAATGGAGCATCAGGTATTGCAACAGCAGGCTTAATGAGCATGGTGTGGTGTTGTCTGATACAGATGAAATGGAAGGCAGGATACCTACAGGCGATGCAAACCTTTCCACTTCTTCCCTCTATTATGGTGGACTTATCCAGGCGGTGCGGGTGGCAGAAATCCTGGGAAAAAAGCCATCACTTATTAAAGATTATGCAAAAAAGGCAAGGGCACTGAGACAGGCTATTGAAGATCATTTTGGTGCAAATGTCGAAGGTATTGAGACATACCGTTATTTTGAAGGTCATACCGGTTTCCGCCACTGGATCTGTCTTCCTCTTGTAATGGACATTAATGACCGGAAGGAAGGCACACTGAAAGCACTATTTGATGTTCTTTGGACAGATCAGGGAGTCCTTGTAGAGCCTGGGGATGAGGTTTTCTGGGACAGGGGAACATTATATGCATTCAGAGGTGCTTTTAAAGCAGGCGCTGCCGATGAAGCTCTTAAAAAGTTGATACCTTATTCCCGTACACGTCTTTTAGGCAGGCGCGTTCCTTATGTTGTAGAAGCTTATCCTGAATATGGCATGAGGCATCTTTCAGCTGAAAGTGCCCTATACTGCAGGGCATTCACTGAAGGGATGATGGGTATAGAGCCGACAGGCTTAAACAAGTTCAGGATAAAACCCCAGGTACCTCTGGAGTGGAATGGGATGTCACTTTTGTCATGCTGCATTTTAAACAGGAATCTGGATTTCCATCTGACAAGGAACGATGGTGGAGTGGTACTTCAGGTTACGGATGAAGGCAAACCAGTCTGGCATGGGCAAATAAATAATGGTGATGCAGTGGAAATCAAGCTTTAGAAATAATTATGAATAAAACAGGATTTGAGAATATAAGCTTAAAACATGATACTATGAAAAACTTTATCTTTTTTCTATTGGTTGTTGCAGCTATGGCAGGCTGCCAGTCTCAGGCCAAAATGACTCCCGTGAAAGATGTTGAAACAGTCAGGATTTCTAAAGCTGACCTTCAGGATAAAATCAGGGGCGGCTGGGCCGGGCAGGTCATTGGGTGCACCTATGGCGGGCCTACCGAGTTTCAGTGGAACGGCACCATGATTGGCGATCATGTTCCCATTCCATGGGATGATACACGCATGTTGTGGTATTATGAAAATTCGCCCGGTTTATATGATGATGTTTATATGGATCTTACTTTTGTTGATGTATTTGAAAAGCACGGTCTGGATGCCCATGATACCCTTCATGCCCTGGCTTTTGCACGTGCTGAATACCCGCTTTGGCATGCCAACCAGGCTGCCAGGTACAACATCCTGAACGGCATTATGCCACCGGCATCAGGTCACTGGAAAAACAATCCGCATGCCGATGACATTGATTTCCAGATAGAGGCCGATTTTGCGGGACTGATGGCCCCGGGAATGGTTAATTCTGCAGCTGAAATTGGGAATCGTATTGGTCATATCATGAATTACGGTGATGGAGTATACGGTGGCATTTATGTGGCGGCCATGTATTCCCTTGCATTTGTCTACAACGACATGGAATTTGTTGTGGAAGAAGCCCTGAAAACCCTGCCACCTGAAAGTGAATTTTATCAGTGCATTTCAGATGTTATCGGGTGGTACCGTCAAAACCCCGACGACTGGAAATCGGCCTGGTTTGAAGCCCAGAAAAAATGGACGTATGATAAAGGTTGCCCGGATGGAGTTTACCGGCCGTTTAACATCGATGCAAAAATAAATGCTGCATATATTGTTATCGGGCTACTATACGGGAAAGGAGATTTTGGTGCCACTGTCGATATCAGCACACGTTGCGGCTATGATTCAGACTGCAATCCTGCCAATGCTGCTGGTATTTTAGGAACCATGATAGGCTACAGCAATATTCCTGAATACTGGACACAGGGTATCGATAAAGTGGAGGATATGGATTTTCAGTACACCACGATGTCGCTCAACAAGGTTTACGACATAGGTTACCGGCATGCTGTTGAAATGGTAATGCGTAACGGCGGAACAGAAGAAGGAGATGACATATTGATTCAATACCAGGTACCTGAAGCAGTGCCTTTGGAAGTGGCTTTTGAGGGTATATATCCTGTTGAAAGACGGAGAATAGGAAGACAGATTTCAGGGCAGCAACCTGAACTGGTTTTTGAATTGACAGGATGTGGATTTGTATTGGGCGGCAGGGCTGCAAAGGATTCAAATTTACCTGATGTCGTACTTGAGGTTGATGTTTTTGCCAACGGGCAACTGATTGAAACAGCCAAATTGCCTGTTCAAAGTCTGGTGCGCCGTCATGAGATTACATGGAAGTATGATTTGCCTGAAGGAAAGCATACTATTTCACTTAAGGCCAGAAATGTTCCTAAGGGGTATCGGATAGAAGCCGCTGATTTGCTTGTGTATTCCGGTTCAGAACCTAAGCCCAGGGTTTATTTTCAGTAAATGAAATTCATTTTTAAAAGTATGAGAACCAGAGAAAATGGTGACAACTACTGGAAGGAAGAAAAAATGTATAAGCATTCATACCTTATGCTGAAGAAGGATGGCAGGGAGATGGCCGGGATGATTGAGAATATGATGCTGAACCTGTTTTGATTCAACCGGAAAGTTTTAAATAAAGATCATGATGGAGGGGAAAGGTTCATTACCGGAAAAGTAGAAGGAGATGTCCCCATTTCAGAATAGTAGATCATTTGTAAAATTCGAATAAAATGAAAAATAAAAGCAGAAGGTCATTCCTTAAAAACTCAGCCCTGGCTGTTGCCGGAGCAGGACTTTTCACGTCCATCCCAGAAAACCTGTACGCATCAGCAGCTCCATCAGACCGGATCAATATTGGAGTGATAGGTGTAAACTGGTGGGGTACCGAAAACATGCAGCACCTGCTCAGGGCAGATTCCGGTGCGCATTGCGTAGCCATGTGTGATGTAGACCAGGTCAGGTTAAGGGAACAGGCCGATGTGCTGAAAAAAGAGTTTCCTGACCGGACTGCAAACATTAAATTCTATGATGATTTCCGTAAATTGTTAGACGACAAAACTATTGACGGGGTAATTATTGGAACACCCGACCACTGGCATGCATATATGTTTGCCGAGGCCTGCAAAGCCGGAAAGGCAATTTATGTAGAGAAGCCAACGGGGCACAGCATTGCAGAGTGCAGGGTTATGGTGGATTTGCAGCGGAAGCATCAGAATGTTGTAACGACAGGGTTATGGCAGATCAGCCTGGGTTATTTTGTTGAGGCATTTAATATTTTGAAGACAGGTGTACTGGGAGATGTGTTTAAGGTACATTGCTGGATACCCTCCAGCACCGATCCCGTAATTTATGACCCCGCTCCGCAACCGGTTCCTGAAACGCTCGACTATAAAATGTGGATCGGGCCAGCACCGTTCAGGCCTTATAACAGCAACCGCTTTCACAGGCAATGGAGAAATTACTGGGATTTTGGCGGCGGACAGCAAACCGACTGGGTGCATTACCTCGATTCGGCATTTGACGGGCTTTTAGCTTTAGGTTACCCGCGGACTTATCCAAAAACAGTTTTCTCCGTGGGGTACAGGCATCCGGATACGATGACAGAAACACCAAGGGTGCAGACTTCTGTATTCCAGTTTGATAAATATCATATTGTATGGGAACAACAGGGAACCAACCTGTATAACCGTGTCGATGGTGTGGCATGGATAGGGAGCAAGGGTACGCTGGTATGTAACCGTACGGGATATGAAATCATTCCTAAAAACGGAAGTGATGGAAAACCACTTATTGAGGCTAAAAAGGCAGAGGGGCCTTATGGCAATCAGCAAAGTCATATGATCAACTGGGCGCAGTGTATACGGAATAAAGATCAAAAGACAAACGGAACCATAGAAAAAGGAAGCTACGCAACAGAAGTAGCATGGATTGCAAATATTTCCCACAGGTTGGGTGGTATAAGCCTGGAATACCTCCCTGAAGAAATGAAATTCAGGAACAATCCAAAGGCCGATGCTTTCGTTCATCCTGAGTATCAGAATGGATGGAAGTTTCCGGTTGTATAATTCATTTTTTATAAATAAAGGCAGGATTAGTCAAAAATGATGAATATGAAAAACAGTCTTACAGGATTTTTTGTGCCCATAATGTACTATGGAACCGTCTTACTGATTCTTTTGATGATTTCCTGTAAAACAGACAGGGAGCCAGAGAAGCCCCGTGTCGTCATTTTAACAGATATGACACATGATGACGGTAATTCTTTTATCCGTTACCTGTATTATGCTCCCTGGTTCGATCTGGAAGCTTTAATTATCACAAACCAGTTGCCCGATTTCAATTATGGTGATGACGGTCCCTGGAATAAAGCCATGGGAATATTGGATGCCTATAAGCAGGAGCTTCCTCAGTTAAGAAAGCATGATGCCGGATTTCCGGATTATGAAGAGCTTCTGGAAGTGACGAAAAGAGGAAATGGGACAGTTCCCATTATCTGGCTTACAAATTCACTTGAGTTTAAAGATTTTATTGCTGGCCGTTATGTGGAAAGCAGCTGGGATTCGGTGTATTTTCACGACTGGATAGGAGAGGGTCTGAACCCTAAGGGGGATCCGAAGGATTCTGAAGGCAGCGAGTTTTTACAAGAAGTTTTTGATAAGGATGATGACCGTCCGATATATGTACAGTCCTGGGGTGGCCCCATTACTTTCATTCAGGCGCTGTACCGTTATAAACAAAGGCAGGGAAAGGAAAAGTATGACAGACTGATGTCGAAACTTCATGTGTATGGTATTCTCTTACAGGATATCACGTTCGACTACCTGATCGATCTTGATAAAGTACTGCATCTGTATTGTACAAACTTTGGTACAGCCACCTTTACATATGATGGCGAAAGGTCAACTCCCCGCTGGCTTCTTCACGATGGCGGGCATTTCTGGAGATATGTGGGTGGCTCCAAACCTGTGATGCTCCGTGATGAGGTAAACGGACACGGACCCATGTCGGATATTTATGATGATGGAGGAGAAGGCGATACCCCTGCATTTCTGTACCTTTTAAGTTCAGTTATGGGATTGAATAACCCTGAGAACCCGGGCCATGGAAGCTGGGGCAACATGTTCTATCCGATGGGCGATGATTTCCCTTCAGGTTATTACCATACTTGTTTTAACGACAGGAAGGAACTTGAGCGCTGGATTCCGGATGCCAAAAAAAGCTTTCTGAACCGTTTGCAATGGTCGGTAAAGGAGCCGGGGGAGGTAAATCAAGAACCAGTGGCGGTTGTCAATGGCGACCGGACGAACCGGATACTTACTGTTCAGGCAAGGCCGGGTGAGGAGATCAGGCTCAATGCTTCCGGTTCACATGATCCAGATGATGATGAGATCACTTTCAGGTGGTTCAGGTACAATGAGGCTGATTCTTATGATGAGGATTTTGATATTGAACAGCCATCGCAGGCAGTACAGAATTTTGTGGTTCCTTCCGATCTGGGTGACAGAGACATCCATCTTGTGCTTGAGGTGAGAGATAATGGAGTACCAGATCTGGTAAGCTACCGTAGGGTAATCGTTCAACTGAAAAAATAACATAACCTATATAATGATGAAAAACAGAAAGATACAAAGATGGTTGCCTGTTGTGGTTATTCTGCTTCTTGGCAGCTTCTTTTCAGCATGTGATTTGGGAGGAGGATCCCGCATACCGGTTATTTTTGATACCGATGCAAATAATGAGGTGGATGATCAGCATGCTTTGGCCTATTTGCTTTTTAATGGCAATGATTTTGATGTTGTGGGTGTTACGGTGAATGCAACCAGTTCTCCTGCAGGGTATTCAAATGAGTCGGATGTCAGGGATCATTATGAGGAGGCAAGAAGGATCATGCAGCTTTGTGGAGAATTTTATGGAAAGATTCCCCTTCTGACAGGTGCAAACGGTTCGTACGAAGACATCAGAAATAATATGGGATCACCGGAATTTGATGGTTATGAGGCTGTGAATTTTATTATTGAAGAGGCCATGAAGGACAGAAATCAGAAACTGGTGCTTCTGCCTGTTGGTAAATTAACAAATATTGCACTTGCTTTAAGAAAGGAGCCTGCTATTGCAGAAAAGGTAAGAATTGTGTGGCTTGGTTCCAATTATCCGGAGCCCGGGGAACATAACCAGGATTGGGACATTGAATCAATGAATTACATTCTGGATGTAAATGTTCCATTTGAAATGGTAACTGTAAGATATGGGCAGCCTTCAGGAACGGCAGCAGTGATGGTTTCTAAGGATCAGATCATGCACCGGATGCCGGGGAAGGGCCCGAAGATTTCAGGGACAGTGACCGGACGCAACGGGGGGGAATTCAGTAACTGGGGTGATTATTCAGCCCACCTTTTTGAAACCTATGGAATGTGGGGAGATCCTCCCGGCAGGGCATTGTTCGATCTCGCCGCTGTTGCTATTGTGAAAAATGAAAACTGGGCAGAAAAACGGGAGATTCCTGCCCCGGTGTATATCAATGGGAAATGGGAGGAAAGGCCAAACAACCCGCGGAAAATTATTCTATGGGAATGGTTTGATGTGCATGGGATCCTGAACGATTTTTTTGTTACGATGGATGATTTTAAACTGGTTAAAACCAAATAACCGGATACGGATATAACAGTTCATGTTCATTTTCCAGAAAAAGTTAAAATCTTGTAAGAAAATATGTTCAGAAAAATCTGACAGATATATTCAAATTTTATACTGGCAGGTATGAAAGTTGTTGATGGGTATATAATCTTAATTGAAAATGATGAAGCACCGGTATTGTTTAGCGTTCGTTGTTAATTTGGTTCTTCTGATGTTCGGACTGAATCAGGTTATATATGCACAAGTCAGGCTCAAGCCAAGAACGATTGTTACTACCGATGGTGAAAGTGATGATAAGTGTTCGTTCGTACGCTTTCTTTTATATACAAGCGATTTCGATGTTGAGGGTCTTATATACACCAACTCCATGTGGCATCTTAAAGGTAATGGTACCCAGTGGATGCATGATTTTATAGATGAGTATGCAAAAGTACGTGATAACCTGCTGGTTCATCAAAAAGATTATCCGACAGCTGAATTTTTAAAATCGAAATTATATGTAGGCCAGATGGAGGAGGTGGGGGTTGCTTCTGTGGGTGAAGGAAAAGATACGCCAGGTTCCGAACGTATTGTGGAGGTATTGCTTGATGATGACCCCCGTCCTGTGTGGCTGCAGGCCTGGGGAGGGCTCAATAATATTTGTCAGGCTTTTTACCGGATAAAAGTTTCTCACCCCGAACAAGTTGAAAAAGTTAACCAAAAAGCAAGGGTATATGCCATTGCAGAGCAGGATGACCTTAAAAACTGGCTTCTTGATGAAATGCCAGATGTACTGTATATACTTAATGGAGTCCAGTTCTGGAGGGTAATTGCCTATTCCTGGGACAGAAAAAATCCTATGCAGAAGCATGATATTTACACGGAAGAATGGATTAAGGAGAATGTAAAGGATAAGGGACCTTTGGGATTTATTTATGATCGGAAGATGATGGAGGAAGGCGATTCTCCGGCATTCTTTCACCTTATGAATACGGGATTACGAAGTGAGATAAATCCATCATGGGGAGGCTGGGGTGGTCGGTTCATAAAACAGGAGCCTGAAAACTTCTGGATGGATGCAATGGACGATGGCGACAACACCAAACCATTGTGGCGCTTTATCGTGCCCATATCTGAAGATTTTGCAGCACGGATGGAGTGGTCAGTTAATCCGGAATATACTGGTGCCAACCACCCTCCTGTTATCAAAACAAAACATCCTGATGAAATGATGGTAAAAGCTGGCTCAGTGGTTAAGCTTAAGGCAACTGCTTCTGATCCGGATAAGAATGAACTGGAAACCAGGTGGTGGCAGTATACAGAAGCAGGCAGTTTTGAAGGAAAAGTTGGCATAGATAAACCAGAAAGGGGAAATATAAAGGTAACCGTTCCGCAGGATGCTTCAGGTAAAACGGTACACCTCATATATGAAGTGAAGGATAAGGCAGAGTTTTCTTTTACACGGTATAAAAGAATTGTGCTGAAGGTGGAATAGATGTTTTAAGGTTTAATTGTTTTAGGGTTTAACTGTTTCTGGTGCCATGGGTTATACTTATGCTTGAATTTAGAATAATATTTTAAAAAGTGCCAATACATACAGGACCTTATGGACTTTAAAGAAAAACCAACAACTTGCATTAATTTGTTTCCTGGCTTAATGAAATTAATAAACAACAAAAATTGAGTAAACTAAATAAACCGCTGTTGAGAATATGCTGGCTGTTCTTAATGCTTTTTACGGTCAATTATGTTCAAGCACAGGATATCGTTCATGTTGAGGGCCGGCAACTTCATGGTCTGTGGTTAGAAAAGGTTAAACCTGCAGAGAAGGTCATATTCGATACGGATATGGGGTCTGATTGCGATGATGTGGGGGCTCTTGCACTGCTTCATGCTTATGCAGGAGAGGGTAAGGCTTCAATTCTGGGGTGCATATACAGCTCAGGGAAAGTTCCTTTTGGCGCAGGAATTACTGAGGCAATCAACATCTGGTATGGCGCTCCCGATGTACCAGTGGGTGCATATCATGGGAATGAAGTGGGTGACCCTGTTGATAAAATGCTGGCAGAGAAGCTGGCTAAGGACACTGCCGCCTTTAAAAACAAAATAATATATAACTCCGATGCAATTGAGCAGACACGTCTGAACCGAAAGCTTCTTTCTGTGCAGGAAGATAACAGTGTTACCTACATTACAGTGGGGCATACGAAAGGTTTATATGAACTTCTGGTTTCGCAACCCGATGATATTTCACCACTGAACGGTGCTGATTTAATTAAATCAAAAGTTAAGCGCTGGGTGGCTCTGGGAGCATTAAATGCCAGGAATGAAAAGGGGCATTATGTAAAGGACTGGAATTTCTTCTTTAATGAAACGGCAAGGTATACAGCTTACCTGGTGGAGCATTTTCCCTGCCCTGTATTTTTTGTAGACGGCGGTTCCGAAGTCTATACAGGCAAATCATTAATGGCAACTCCTGCTGGAAGCATTGTCAGAACGGCTTATCGCGACTGGTTATGGAACGTTGAAGGGAAAACCTTAGCTGATCAACGGCCCAGCTGGGATTTGGTAACTGTTTATTTTGCTGTTGAAGGATTGGGACAATTCCTTGAGAAGTATGATCATGGCAGGCTTGAATTTGATGCTGAAAAGGGTTGTCGCTGGGATAACAGCACCAATAACCCATTGCATATATATGTTCAGCAAAAGAAAAACACAGACCAGGCTTTTGAAGAATACCTGAATGAAAAACTGTTGTATTTACCGAAGGAGTGAGAGAAATAGGGTCATGCCGGGTTTTAAGATTTTAAGGACCTGGTGGACTTAAAAGAAACTGCCTGAAGAATATTATTATGAGTGGCGCAAAATAGGTGAGAGTGCTGATAAAAAGAATAATTTCAGTATATTCTGGGAACCCTCTCTGATGGAAGGGACGAAAACTCTGATTACCGCTGTGGCATACAGCGACAAGGGCAGGAAATCAATTCCTTCACCTGGAGGCGAAGCACAGGTAATCATAACTGCCGGTGCAGAATGTATTGAAGAATAAATGAATCAAATAATCGTAGAACATTTAAACCTTATAAAAATGATGCTTAAAAATTATTTCAGGAAAGTGTATGTAACTACGGTGGCAGTGACCTTGTTGTTCGTTACGTATCCTTCTGGTGTTGAAGCACAGGTTGTTGATATTGAAAAGGCCATTTCCGCCCACAGGAAAGGAGAAATTACTGTAAAGGCAAAGCGGGGTGCAAATGTTGAAATTGAACAACAGACACACGAATTCTGGTTTGGCTGTGCCATCAGTGATGGTATCTTCAATGGAAGGGCATCAGAAAATGATGTAAAGATGTACAAGCAAAAATTTCTTGAGAATTTCAACTCGGCTGTTACTGAAAATGCAGTAAAATGGCCAGGTATGGAAAGACGAAGGGGTGAAGTGGATTATTCACTTGTGGATGCCATGCTAACGTGGACCGATGAGAATGAAATTCCCTTGCGGGCTCATAACCTGTTCTGGGGCATCGAGCAGTTCATTCAGCCGTGGGTAAAGGAACTTTCAGATGAGGAGCTTGAAAAGACTCTGAAGCAACGTGCTGAATCTGTTACCTCCCGGTATAAGGGCCGTTTTACTGAATACGACCTGAACAATGAAATGATTCATGGTAATTATTATGAAGACAGGCTGGGGGTTGATATTACAAAAAAGATGGCTGACTGGGCAATGCAGGGAGACCCGGGCATCAAGCTGTACCTCAATGATTATGATATACTCACAGGTAATAAGCTGAATGAATACATGGCGCAAATCAGGTTGTTGCTGAAGCAGGAAGTACCTATTGCAGGAATTGGTGTTCAGGGGCACCTTCATGCTGAATCCTTCGACAGAAATGAAGTCACACGTGCATTGGATTCGCTTGCACAGTTTAACCTGCCCATTAAGGTTACTGAGTTCAATATGCCGGGACAGCGGTCGAAGTATTACAAGGACAGGAACCTTGTTATGACTCCGGAGGAAGAGCAGCAAAAGGCTTCAGATCTGGTTGACTACTATAGGATATGTTTCGCTCATCCTGCCGTAGACGGTATTTTAATGTGGGGATTCTGGGAAGGCGCTAACTGGATTCCGCAGTCATCGCTCTATAAACGCGACTGGACACCAACTCCTGCTGCAGATGCCTACCACGACCTTATTTATAAGGAATGGTGGACCAAGGAATCAGGAAAAACAAACAGGAAAGGGGAGTACTCGATACCCGCTTTTTATGGGAAATATAAGATTACGGTGGATGGTAAGTCCCAAACAGTTTACCTGGATAAAGAAAAGGGGCAAATTGTTGTCCAATTTTAAAAACTTAAATCCAGAATGAAAGGAATTCGCTGTTAAATTCTTTTCATTTGGAAAATCAAAATTCGTAACTTATGTGAAAATTTAGGAAAATGAAACAACTCGTCCTGCTGGTTTTAAACAGTTTGACATTTCTTGTAGTCCTGTTTCTAAATTATCTTACAGGAACTGGTGCATTAAACAATTCTTCAGTCGGAGAAATCAGTGACCGCTATTTTAATCTCTTTACCCCTGCAGGTTATGCATTCGCTATATGGGGAGTGATATACCTTTTTCTGTTTGCTTTTGTAAGTTATCAATGGTATGCATGGCTAAAAAAGCGGGATGATGAATACATTAATGCCACGGGAATTTGGTTCATCATAAGCAATCTTGCCAACGGAATGTGGATTATTGCATGGACTGGTGACAGGATTGGTTTATCGTTTCTTTTGATTTTGATTCTGCTGCTCTCACTGGTAAATCTGATGTTCAGGTTACGTCTTGAAATATGGGATGCTCCTTTACGCATCATAGCATTTGTATGGTGGCCAATATGTATTTACCTGGGCTGGATAATTGTTGCCACGCTGGCCAACTTTGCCTCCTGGTCTGTAAGTCTGAATCCTGGCGGTTCCTTTGCCCTGCAGGAAGGCTGGGTGGTTGTTATGATTGTTTTTACAGCCATAGTTTATTCCTTACTGATTTATTTCCGGAACATGCGTGAGGCTGCAGTGGTTGGTGTATGGGCTCTGGTGGCCATTGCTGTAAATCATTGGCAGGAAGCAAAAATTGTAGCTTATGCCGCATTAATTGCTTCAGCACTTTTATTGATTTATTCAGGTGTTCAGGCTTCCACGAACAAGGAAACTTTACCTCATAAAAAATTCAGAAGAGGCGAAATCTGATCCTTTACTATTAAAAGCTATTATTCGAATTCAACCTTCCCAAAATATTCAGGCCGGTGATAATCGGGATTATTTGTTTTTACAGGATTCCAGGTTACATAATGTGCAACCATTGTTTCATCACCACATTTATAAAAATTGGCTGTAGCCTTTAGTTGGTCAAACGACTTCAGCTGGCTGTATGCAAAAGCTTTCACCGGAATCCGGATCATCATCTCCCATTCAAAATCTCCTGATTTATTGTCAAAAGGGTTATTCCCCATCGATGATTGAATGGCAATCTTTTCTATTGTGCCGGGCTCAACAAACTTTCTGTTTTGCCTTCCCGGGCCCCATGCCAGATGAATGGTGCCAATACAGCTGAACTCAAAATTGTAGTAGTTTGTATTGTCATGCGAAATAAAGAATTCAACAGTGCTGTCTTTATACACTTCTCCATTTGTCCGGGTTTCCATTGCCCTGATATGATTTTCATGCACATAATATTTCAGCCATATTTCATCACCTGTATGCCCTATTCTGAACAAAACCTTTGGCTTGTAACTGAATTCTTTCCAGTTAAGTGTATCTATGGAATGAAGTACAGCCTGATTCTCCAGAATATGTTCCGCTTCTGCAAAAGAAACTGTTTTAGAATTGCTGATCTTCTTAATAAATAGCTGGTTCATGACTAAATTTGTTTTTGTAAATGTAAATGTATCAAATCTTTTTCAGTTGCTAGTTTTAATTAATCGTGACACTTAATAACTTTTATGAAATTTAACTGTAAAAGCTATCAGTTGTCTTCACCTGATTTTTGCCTTTAAAGGTTCCCTGCTTATATTTGAGGTTCTTTTGTTTTAAATGAATGAATGTTTCATGGCCAATATAGAATTTGTCATCGTTTTAACACAGCACCGTTTTGTAGGGCACATTTTTCTTCCTTACCTCATCCAAAAGGAAGATAAATATTATACCACTATTAAACTGGTTAAGCCTCATGATTTTAAAGACCATGATTATTCTTTCAGGACATACGAGAAGGAACTGGTTGAACTGATCGACAGGTACAGTGATGAACGATTAACCAGGCGCTTTTCACGTGCAGTAAATGTTACAGAATTTTATTCACGGCTGGATACATCCAAATTTCAAAAACATGTTATTCCACATATTGAGCAATGCATGTGGGAGGTGGCTCGTATTCTGATGCTAAGCCCTGTCAGGCTTTTAAAAAAGGAGGCTAAATATGCCAATCTGTACGATGAAGATGAAATTCAGGTATATCCTTTTTTTGCAAAACCGGTATTTTACTTCGAGCGTCTGGATGATGAAACCAGGTACAGGCTCAGAATTATTCTGGAAGATAAGGAAGTTCCTCTGCTGAACAGGAATATTTCTGTAATAGCAAATTCTCCTGCCATTATATTGCACAGAAACCAGTTGCTTGTATTTGAGAAATTTGAAGGGAAGAGGTTGACGCCATTTTTTTCCAAAGAGTACATATCTGTTCCACATTCAATGGAGGAGAAATATTATCCGGGATTCATGAGAAAAACCATCCGTGATTTTGATGTGGTTGCCAAAGGGTTTATACTGGAGGAAGGAGAGGTGGAAAAATCTGCAGTACTCAGGCCGGAATATAACCTGCAATATGAACCTTGTCTTGCGCTCCATTTCAGGTATGGCGATGAAATGTTTTTACCAAATGCTGCAAGGGAAGTTGCAGTTCAGTATAAAAAAAATGGGAATGATGTTTTATTCAGAAAAATAAAGCGTGATAAGGAGTGGGAAAAATCAATCCTTGATAAAATACAATTGCTGGGACTGAAGGAGAAAAATGGTTTTTATGTACCCATAAAAGGATATCCGGCAGATCAAAAAGATGCATTGTATTTTCTGTTAAACTGGATAAGCAGGAACCGGCACGAACTGCAGAGGGCAGGAATCGAAACCGGTCATGGCAATCTGGAAAAGAAATATTTCACAGGAGAACAAACACTAGAGGTGAAAACAGGTTCATCAGGCGACTGGTTTGATGTGTATGCAACCGTAACATTTGGCACTTTTAGTTTTCCGTTTATAAAGCTAAAGAACCATATTTTAAACGGAATCCGTGAATTCGAACTCCCAAACGGGGAGGTGGCTGTAATACCTGAAGAATGGTGTGCCCGGTATAAAAGCCTGATGCCTTTTGCAAGGAGCAGGGAAGATAAAATGCAATTTGGAAAGCATCATTATGCACTCTTGCAAGATATACTCCCGGAGGAGGATCATGCAAATCTGATGAGTTTTAAAAGCCTGGTGAATGTTCATCTTCCTGTTGATCTGAAGGCAGACTTAAGAAGTTACCAGAGGACAGGCTTTCAGTGGATGTACAATCTTCATATGAACGGTTTCGGTGGGTGTCTTGCCGATGATATGGGTCTGGGCAAAACCCTTCAGACCCTTGCTCTGCTTCTGAAGCTAAAACGGCAGAATTCTTTTCCTACTATTAACTCATCCCTGTCTAAAAACGGGCAGCTTGATCTGTTTGCCACATCCGGGCAGGAACCGTTTGCGCAAAAGGCCAGTTTGATCGTTCTGCCAACCTCTCTGGTGCATAACTGGGAGGCAGAGGTTCTGAAATTTACTCCTGCATTAAAAGTATACCGCCATGCTGGTCAGCAGAGAAAGACAAACGCTGAACTGGAATCTGCAGCAGATTACTACGATATCATTCTTACAACTTATGGTACGGTAAGAAATGATGTAGATGTACTTTCACGTTTGAAATTTTTCTACCTCATATTGGATGAGAGCCAATATGTGAAGAATCCCTTATCAAAAACCTATAAGGCTGTCATGAAACTTCAGTCGGATCACCGGATGGCGCTTACAGGCACTCCCATTGAAAATTCACTTTCTGATTTATGGGCTCAGATGAATTTTCTTAATAAGGGACTTCTGGGTAACCTTCCATTTTTTCAGAAGTACTTCATGACGCCTATAGAAAAACACAACAGCATCGATCAGCAGGAAAAATTGCAGGTATTAATAAGGCCGTTTATTCTGCGGCGCACTAAGGACGAGGTTGCCAAGGATCTGCCTCCCCTGATGGAGCAGGTCATAATGTGTGAAATGGATGATGATCAGGAAAAGATTTATGAAATAGAAAAATCTGTTATCCGCAACTCTATCCTGTTGGGTATTGAGCAGGATGGGGTAAAGAATACCTCAATGTTGATTTTACAGGGTCTCACCAGGCTCAGGCAATTGGCAAACCATCCGAAGTTACTTGCTGATGTTGAAGCAACAGAATCAGGAAAGTTTGAAGAGATATTCAGGATGCTCGAAAACGTCGTGGCAGAAAAACATAAGGTGCTTGTTTTTTCATCATTTGTTAAACATCTGGGACTCATTAAAAGGCGGTTGGAATCTGAAAACTGGAAGTACAGCATGCTCACAGGCGAAACAACGAACAGGGGAGAAGTGATCAGGCAGTTTCAGGAAGATAAAGAAAACCATATTTTTCTTATTTCATTAAAAGCTGGCGGGGTTGGATTGAATCTGACAAGTGCCGATTATGTTTTTATAGTCGACCCATGGTGGAATCCGGCATCAGAGAATCAGGCGATCAGCCGTGCCCACAGGATCGGTCAAAACAAGCATGTCTTTGTATATCGTTTTATTACAAAAGGTTCTATTGAAGAAAAAATTCAGCAGTTGCAAATTCGTAAAAGTTCCCTTGCCGATAAATTTATTAATTCAAACAATCCGCTGCAGGAAATAACCAAAGATGAAATATTAAGCCTGTTCGTATAAATACAGCCATGATTTCCGTCACTTCCCCTATTGCCTCTTTCCAGAATCCTTTGCAGGTGGTCTGGCTTTATTCATGATTCTTTACTTTGGCTTGTTTGCATTATGCTCTTCTATACGAGCAAGTGTGGAAAAAGAGCCACTTTCTATAGGGATATTATTCCCCATTGGTTTAAAACAGCCATTTTCCCAGCTTTCAGATCTTTTTTCTTTGAATCTGCCTGATACATTTTAATGCCTGTGCCAGCACTGTCAGCTAAGGTGTATATAAATCTTTTCCTGTTATAACTATCTATTATTACCCATCTCTTGCCGGTTGTTCATGAGTTGGCAGACAAATTGAAATGACAGTTGCATGCAGGAAAACAGAAAAATGAATTGTACAATCTGGTTTGTAATACATGTTGTCTTTATAGAAATGTCAGATTTCAAATCAAATGATGACAATCAACTCATTGGTCCTATTATTTGATAGCGGGTTTTACAGTGAGTGTTGCATTCACAGGATTTATTAATTCCTGCAAACTGGTTAAATCCATGCCAGTCATGTAATATAAGTGGCAGAGATTTACCTTTTGATATTTTAAAGTAGTAACCTTTCAAACAAATACAGAATGAATGGTCAGCAAAGAGTAGTAATTGAAAATATATCTCCGCAGGTTGATTGCGGAAGATACCCTGCCAAAAGAGTTATTAATGATGTTTTAAAGGTTGAAGCGGATATTTTTGGTGATGGCCATGATGTTCTCAGCGCTGAATTAATGTTCCGGTACCAGGATGAACAGGAATGGACTGTCGTTGAAATGACTCCCATGATAAACGACAGATGGAAGGCATCTGTTGATCTGACTGAAATAGGTACCTTCATCTTCAAAATTGTCGCATGGATTGATCATTTTAAATCGTGGCACCATGATATTAAAAAGAAAATTGACGCTGGTGTTGAAACATCTGTCGATTTGCTTACAGGAGCCGAAAATATAAAGGAAACCCTCAGTTTTTATTCAGATATTCCCGAAAAAGACCTGAAGTTTCTCCGGCATGTAACAGATGAACTTACCTCTGATCAATATTCAACCGAAGATAAAACGGGGAACATTCTGAACAACCGGCTCCTTCGTACAATGACCAGGTATCCTCTTAAGCATCATGTTACAGAAACTGAAACTGAATACAGGGTATGCGTTCAACGGACAAAGGCGAACTTCAGCACATGGTATGAGGTGTTTCCACGGTCACTGGGTGTCAGTAAAGAAAAGCACGGAAATTTCAGCGATTGTATCAATTTCCTGCCATATGTTGCCGAAATGGGATTTGATGTGCTATACCTTCCACCCATTCATCCTATAGGGGAAACCAACAGGAAAGGAAAAAACAATAATGTAACTGCACAACCTGGCGAACCGGGTTCCCCCTGGGCAATTGGCAGTTCATCTGGTGGTCATAAATCAATCCATCCAGAGCTTGGTACCATTGAAGATTTCCAAAGGCTTATTCAGAAAGCATCAGAATATCATATAGAAATTGCCCTGGATATTGCTTTTCAATGCTCTCCCGATCATCCATATGTAAAGGAACATCCGCAGTGGTTCAGGCAAAGGCCTGACGGGTCGCTGCAATATGCCGAAAACCCACCAAAAAGGTATGAGGACATTTACCCGTTGAACTTTGAAACGGACGACTGGCAAAACCTGTGGGAAGAGTTGAAAAGCGTGTTCCTGTTCTGGATTCATTCGGGAGTTAAAGTATTCAGGGTGGATAACCCCCACACCAAATCGCTGAATTTTTGGGAATGGGTAATAAATGAAATCACCAATGAACACCCTGATGTGATATTTTTATCGGAAGCTTTTACCAGGCCGAAAGTTATGTATAGCCTGGCAAAAAAAGGATTTACACAATCTTATACTTATTTCACGTGGCGAAATACAAAATATGAACTGACGAAATACTGCCAGGAACTTGTTACAACCGAAGCAAGGGAGTTTTTCAGGCCTAATTTCTGGCCCAATACACCTGATATATTGCCTGAATTCCTGCAGGTAACCAACCGGGCAGGATATATTCAGCGGCTGGTACTGGCAGCTACACTGAGTTCCAACTATGGAATTTACGGGCCGGCATTCGAATTGATGGAAAATGAACCTGTAAAGCAGGGAAAGGAAGAATATCTGAATTCAGAAAAGTATGAAATAAGGGATTGGAACTTTGAAGATCCGCGAAGCCTGAAAAAGATCATTACACGGATCAACAGGATCAGAAAAGAGAACATTGCCCTGCAGAACACACATTCACTTAAATTTCACGATATCAACAATGAGGCACTGATCTGTTACAGCAAAACTTCTGATGACTTCAGCAACATCATATTGGTAGTGGTGAATCTTGATCCATATCACGCCCATTCGGGTTGGTTGAATTTTCCCCTTCACGAGTTTGGTATGGACCTTCACGCACCCTACCAGGTGCACGATCTGCTTAGCGGAGCCTATTTTCTGTGGAGCGGAGAAAATAACTTTGTTGAACTGAACCCCGGGGTGATGCCTGTTCATTTGTTTAAAGTGAGAAGAAAAGTCCGCTCTGAAAGGGATTTTGATTATTTCATGTAAAATTACTTGTATATGCAGGAAAAAAATTATGAAAACTGGTACAAAGATGCCATTATTTACCAGGCTCATGTCAGGTCGTTTAAAGACAGCAACGGCGACGGCATCGGCGATTTTAAAGGACTGATTCAAAAACTTGATTACCTGAAGGCACTTGGTGTAACTGCCATATGGATATTGCCATTTTACAAATCGCCCCTTAAGGATGGTGGCTATGATATTGCCGATTTTACAAGCATTAATGATGATTATGGCACAATGGCCGATTTCAAGCGGTTCATCCGCGAAGCTCACAGGCTGGGTTTGAAGGTGATTACTGAACTGGTTCTGAATCATACTTCAAGTGAACACCAATGGTTTGAAAGGGCTCGTCATGCAAAACCCGGCAGTGCCTATCGCGACTTTTACGTATGGAGCGACACCTCGGATAAATATGCCGATGCACGTATTATCTTTCAGGATTTCGAAATGTCGAACTGGTCGTGGGACCCTGTAGCCAAAGCTTACTACTGGCACCGGTTTTATTCTCACCAGCCTGATTTAAATTTCGATAATCCCCGTGTACATACTGCGGTATTAAAAGTTCTTGATTTTTGGTTTGATATTGGTGTAGACGGTTTAAGACTGGATGCAGTTCCCTATTTATATGAACGGGAAGGTACCAATTGTGAAAATCTTCCTGAGACACACGAGTTTCTTAAAAAGCTCAGGAAATATATAGATGATAATTACAAGGGTAAAATGCTTCTGGCAGAAGCTAATCAATGGCCGGATGATGCCTCTGCATATTTCGGAGAAGGTGACGAATGCCACATGTCATTTCACTTTCCCCTGATGCCCAGATTGTACATGTCGATGCGAATGGAAGACAGGTTTCCCCTTGTTGATATTCTCGACCAGACACCACCCATTCCTGAAAACTGCCAGTGGGCCATATTCTTAAGAAACCATGATGAACTTACCCTTGAAATGGTGACCGATGAAGAAAGAGATTACATGTATAAAGCATTTGCCCGTGAGGCAAAACAAAGAATCAACCTGGGTATACGACGAAGACTGGCGCCTTTGCTTGACAACGACAGGAAAAATATTGAACTGATGAATATCCTCCTGTTTTCTTTGCCGGGCACCCCCATCGTTTATTATGGCGATGAAATCGGCATGGGAGATAACTATTATCTTGGCGACCGCGATGGTGTGCGTACCCCCATGCAGTGGTCGGCCGACAGAAATGCAGGATTTTCTACGGCTGAACCCCAGCGCCTGTTTTTACCTGTAATTTTTAACCATGATTATCATTATGAATCCATCAATGTGGAGAACCACGAGCAAAATCCTACGTCGCTGCTCTGGTGGATGCGCCGTGTTATTTCCAAAAGAAAGGAATATAAAGCCTTCAGCCGTGGTTCCATCGATTTTGTTGATGCCGGAAATTCTAAAATACTGGCTTTTACCAGAACTTACAATGATGAAATTATACTGGTTATTTTCAATCTATCCCGCTATTCGCAACTGGCCCGGCTTGATCTGTCAAAATATTCGGGTTATGTGCCGGTAGAGCTTTTTGGGCAGAATATGTTTCCCCCTATTACCGACGATGCATATGTCTTTCCGCTTCAGTTTAAAAACTACTTTTGGTTCAGGCTATTTAAACAGGAAAAAGAAGATGTTCCTGGTATTCATTCCGACGATGACCGGTTTTCATTCAGTAAAACAGAATGGAACCAGATGACTGATTCCATGGTGGAGGGACTGACTGGCCTGATGCTTAATTACGTGCAAAAGAACAGGTGGTTCAGGGGCAAAGCAAAAAAAATCAAGAATGTCCGGATAAAGGATATTTTACCGCTTGATACCAGCCAACTGAACTCTTTTCTTCTGTTTATTGAAATCCTTTATATTGAAGGGAAAAATGAACAATATGTAATCCTGCTTTCAGTGGAAACCGGTGATGAAATTGCAGAAATCAGGCATAAACATCCTGAAGCGATGGTGGCGTTTGCCGAGATCGATGGTCATGAAGGGTTGATTTATGACGGACTGTATAACCCGGATGTGCGGAATATGATGCTGCAGCTCATGGTGCAGAAAGGTAAAATTAAATATAAAAAAGGAGCTGTTGCCGGCATGCCGGGAAAGAATATAGGAAAATCATCGTTGAAAAATGAATTGCCTGTGCCTTCCAGGGTGTTGTTGTCAGAGCAGTCGAATACTTCAATCCTGTATGATGACAGGTTCTTTTTTAAATTGTACAGAAGTCCTGAAGAAGGGAGCAACCCTGAACTTGAAATTATCAGAACCCTTACTGAAAATACTTCGTTTCGCAATATTCCCGGTTATGCAGGCGCTATTGAATATCAGAAGTCCAATGTTGAAAGCACTACACTGGGGATTTTTGTTGATCTGATTCAGAACGAAGGCAACGCATGGGAGTTTACCCAATCAGCAATTGATCAGTTTTTCGACCGTATAATCACAGAAAAGGAAGAATTAATGGCATTATACCATGGTGAAAATCTGAATATAGAGGCCGGCTCTGAAATTATGATGAACCTGATCGGATCCTTTTTTGCCGATATGATTGCCCTGCTGGGACAGCGGACCGCCGAACTCCACCTGGCACTGGCTTCTGTCAAAAATAAAAAGGAATTTGCCCAGGAGCCATTTTCCCTGCTTTATCAGAAATCGTTATACCAGTCGTTCCGTACCCTAGTCAAACGGACCTTTAGTCAGGTTAAATCTGCAGATACAGGTCTTACCAGGGAACAGGCAGAGCTGGCAGATGAAATCCTAAAGAAGGAGAATTTTCTCCTGTCGACTGTTAAGTCAACTTTGGAGAAAGAAAAAATCAGTTCTTCAAAAATAAGGGTTCATGGTGACTATCATCTGGGCCAGGTATTGTTTACAGGGAAAGATTTTGTAATTATTGATTTTGAAGGAGAACCAACCCGCTCAATCACAGCCCGGCAGTTAAAGCATTGTCCGCTGAAAGATGTTGCCGGTATGCTCCGTTCATTTCATTATTCCATTTATATGGGTAAGGTTAAAAATGAATCGAAAATGCCCGGTAACGAGGAGTTTTTGAAACCCTGGCTGGAGGCATGGTATCTTACAGCGGAAAAGATTTTCATGGAAAGCTATCTGAAGGCTGCCGGAAATGCATCATTTATTCCTGAAAACAACACTCAGCTTTATGATTTGCTGGCTGTGTATATAGCAGAAAAAGCAATATATGAGCTGGATTATGAATTCAACAACAGGCCCGACTGGATTCATATCCCTCTGTCAGGATTAAAGATGATTATGGACCAGCTTGCAGAGAAAGAGAACAGGCATGACTGAAGTAATGCAAAAAATAAATTGAAGACTAATAATTAGTAATTGTCCCTCATTCATTATAAATTATTATGGAAGTACCTCAAGTGATTTCAGAATATGATGTTTACCTGTTTCGTGAAGGAAAACATTTCACGCTCTATGACAAATTAGGCGCGCATGTAATTAAATACAACAATACCAGCGGGACCTTTTTTGCCGTATGGGCACCCAATGCCAAATCAGTTTCGGTTATTGGAAATTTTAATGGCTGGAATAAAGAGGCACATATCATGAAGCCCCGTGATGATGGTTCAGGCATATGGGAAGGGTTTATTACGGGTGTTGGGAAAGGAGAGGCATATAAGTATTTTATAGTTTCGCAGCACAACGGATATACCGTTGAAAAAGCCGATCCTGTTGCAAATTATAATGAACCGCCACCCAAAACTGCCTCAGTGGTATGGGAACACCGTTATCCATGGAATGATGCCAAATGGATGAAGAAGCGGGGGAAGGTTAATTCGCTGGAAAGCCCCTTTTCTGTTTATGAGGTACATCTTGAGTCGTGGAGACGGAAGCCGGAGGAAAAGGGAAGATCTCTCTTTTATCCTGAACTTGCAGAAGAACTCACAGCCTATGTAAAGGAAATGGGGTACACTCATATCGAATTGATGCCTGTAACAGAATATCCTTTTTCAGGATCATGGGGATACCAGGTTACCGGTTTTTTTGCTCCTACCAGTCGTTTTGGAAACCCCGATGAGTTCATGTATTTTGTAGATTACCTTCATCAGAATGATATTGGAATTATAATGGACTGGGTTCCTTCGCATTTTCCCGGCGACCTGCATGGGCTTCATTATTTTGATGGAACCTATCTTTTTGAACATCAGGACCCGCGGCAGGGGTATCATCCCGACTGGAACAGTTATATATTTAATTATGGCCGCAATGAGATCAGAAACTTTCTGATTAGCAGTGCCCACTGCTGGCTCGACAGGTATCATATCGACGGATTGCGTGTCGATGCTGTAGCTTCTATGCTATACCTTGATTATTCACGCAAGGAGGGGGAATGGATTCCAAATCATTACGGAGGAAGGGAAAACCTAGATGCCATTCTGTTCATGCGCGATCTGAATGAATCGGTATATGCCCGGTTCCCTGATGTGCAGACCATTGCCGAGGAATCAACAGCATGGCCGATGGTAACCCGGCCTGTATATACCGGAGGCCTGGGATTTGGAATGAAGTGGAACATGGGATGGATGCATGATTCGCTGAAGTATTTTTCAAATGAACCTGTTCACAGGAGTTATCATCACAACCAGATGACGTTTAGCCTGATGTATGCCTTTAACGAAAATTTCATGCTCTCGCTCTCACACGATGAAGTGGTTCATGGAAAAGGAAGCCTGATTAATAAAATGCCGGGCGATCACTGGCAGAAGTTTGCCAATTTAAGGGCCCTGTTTGCTTTTATGTTCGCCCATCCCGGCAAAAAATTACATTTTATGGGTATGGAATTGGGGCAATGGAGGGAATGGGACCACGACAGCAGCATCGACTGGCATCTGCTGGATTTTGAACCACACCGCGGACTTCAATTTTTCATCAAAGACCTGAATAGTGTGTACCGTCGTTTCCCGGCTTTGTATGAGAATGACTTTTCCGGTGAAGGGTTCAGATGGATCGATGCAAATGATTCAACGCATTCGGTTTTTAGTTTTGTCCGTTATGGAAAAGATAAAAGTAACCCGGTGCTGGTGGTGGCTAACCTGACACCCGTTCCAAGGAGCAATTACCGCCTGGGTGTCCCGGATGATACTGTGTGGTACGAAATATTAAACAGCGACGCCAAACAATATTGGGGAAGTGGCATGGGAAACTTTGGTAAGGTAGCTTCTTCACCTGTTCCATACCATAACGAAGATCAGTCGATCAATATATTATTACCTCCCCTGGGAGTTGTAATGTTTGCAAAAGGTGAATAATCCTTCAGTTAAAGCATGAAACGAAGCGCCGGAATACTTGCCTACAGGAAGTCAGGTATGATCTGTGAAGTTTTTCTTGTGCACCCCGGAGGACCATTCTGGAAAAATAAAGACGTGAATGCATGGTCGATTCCAAAAGGGGAATTTACAGAGGAAGAAAATCCCTTTGATGCTGCAGTTCGTGAATTCACAGAAGAGACCGGATTTACAGTTGCCGGCAGTTTTTCAGAACTCGAACCAGTCAGGCAGCCCGGAGGCAAAATTGTGCATGTATGGGCTGTGGAAGCCGACTTCAATCCTGCTTTACTAAAAAGCAACAGCTTTACCCTGGAATGGCCTCCCAGGTCGGGTAAAGAAATTGAAGTGCCGGAGGTTGATAGGGCAGAATGGTTTTCCCTACCGGATGCTTATGACAAAATACATAAAGGCCAGGTACCCCTGCTGGAGCAGTTTGAAAGATTGATAAAAACAGAAGAAAAAGGGAAAATATAATTTTTAATGGTTCAGGTATAGTTCAAACACAGTTTAAATTCAGTATTAATTCAGTGTAAATTCAATTATTATTGAGTTTAAATTGAGTTTGTACTGAGTTTACATTGAATTTACATTGAATTTAGTATAGTGATGGTATAGTGGGAGCAGGGGTTTTCACCAGTTAAATATAATATTACGGTACGCAGTACCTTAAGGTCAACCAGGACCTTTTTTTCTACAAAGATTGCGCAGCTCTGAAGCGATCGGGTTCGAAGGTACCTGCTGCTATGCTGTGGCCGGGTTTGTTGGAGGGTACAGTTCTGCAATGGCTGAGGCTGGGGCAGGGTATTCATTTTTTTGTGTTAATGTCGGTTGAGGTCATTAAAGGGAAACACGAATGAATATCTTTTACAAAAAATAATATTACGGTACTCTGTACCTTAAGGTCATTCCAGGCATAATTTTATACATAGATTTTGCTGCTCTGCAGCATTAAGGTCGGGTGAAGCGTGCTGCTCTGCAGCGGCTGTGATTGGTTATTAACGGAAGGGGCAGGGGGTCTCAGCCGATTTTTGAAGAATCCATTGTTTTTAATTAATAAAAACGGGTAGGGCAATAGCCCCACCCGTTTTCTTGACTTTGGCTAATTTCTTATATAACAAATCGCAGAAGATAAGGATGGTGCATAGTTTTTCAGGCTTCGTGTTTCATGTTCCCGTTTAACGAAGCCCGAAAAACTATTATAGCCTAATGCTTTGGCCCATAGTTGAGTTCTTAGCAAATTAATTATTTCTCCTGTTGACAGCCTTTGTTCCTGATGTGCCGGATACCATTTTGGTCTTGGAATAAGTTTGCTTCTGTCATGCTTACGGTACGTTTTATGTGCTGCAATGAGCAGGAAAGAATATATAGCTGCAATAAAAGCAGGAATATTGGCTGCCGATTGTTCATTTCTCACTTGAGCCTTGCCCGCACCCAGTAATGTTTTTTCATCCCTGAAGTTGACCTCAATCTCCCATCTCCATAAATATGCCTGAAGTAATTTTTCTATATCAAGTTCATTATTGGTGCAAATAAGATAGGCAGGGGCTTTATAAATTAAACTTGAATGTTTTGTCAGGCGATAACGCAATGGTCTGATAATTACAAGCTGAAGGTTATGCTTGCCACCGGCACTTTCCCATCGCAGGTCTTTTACGACTTTTTCATTAAATACGTGTTCTTTACCTGCTGCCCAGGCTGTAACCTGCTGCCATTTGTAATCATCTGATTGTCGAATTTCTTCCGGTGTTGGAATTTGTTCTCCATACACTTTTTTTCTACCGGTAAGGTTTGAAGTTTCCGGTATTTTATGCAACCTGGTATCTTTCCTGATTCTGCCAATAACAGTCACCTTCTCAGGTAGATTCTTCAGCACATTGGAATTAGTATAACTACCATCAACACTTAAATAAAGTTCTTTATCACCAGCTCCTTGCTCATCCAGAGATTGCCTGAGTTTTTTAATCCGTTCAACACCCTGTTTGCTTAGGTTTAATTGTTTACTAACTTCAATATATTGTTTAACCTCTTCAGGAGACGACTTCTTACCAGGCTTTTTTGCAGTAGGACAATGATGAAAATCAACAGGAACCGCCCTTGATTGGGAAATCCCTTCATTGGATGGTAGTGCCATTGATATTTGCAGAAAACGTTGTCCCCAAATAAAATTGGTCTGAAAGGGCGGCCCCAGCGGGTCGCGTCGCCAGGAAGTTCCAGGTATTTTCTTTCCTGTTTTCTTCTCAATGGTATCATCCATATGAGCTA
>JAEYNZ010000091.1 GCA_023412195.1 Bacteroidota bacterium | reverse complement strand
AAGATCCACGTCTCTCAGTAAATAGTATCGGAGCCTAAGGAAAAGTAATATGAAAAATAAAATACCAGATACTGAAATACAACCTGCTGAATGGATTTTTCTCCTTTCTGATCAGCGGTTTTCCACCTTTGAATTTTTAGTTTAATAATGAGGTCAAGGATGCGAAAAAAGGGATAAATCAGATACCCTCAATGACCTCTCCCATCCTCTCCAAAGGAGAGGGGTAAGAGCGCTTTGATGAATGGTTGCAGAAGAACACCTGGGCATAAGCTATTACAAACTACTTTTGCTACCGGAATCACGAACAACAAACAATAAATTGGAGCATAGCAGGAATCCTGACCTGGCGGGACAACAAACACCTACTACTTCAAATACCCGGGCCTGTTCTGAAGAGAAAATACAATCTCAACCTGATCCCCTTCCTTCCATTGTTTGGCAATACGGCTGTAGCTTCCCGGATGAGAAAGGTATTTAACTCCTTTAACTGTTACTGTAGCATCGTGAGCCCATTCAGGAATACGGATCCATAATTCGATATATCTTTTGATTTCCATTCCAAAATTTACGTATACTCTGCCGCTTCTGGGATATTCTGTCTGCATGGAAATATGAACCTCCCCATTCAGCGAATGGTTGTAGCTGATTTCAGCAGGAAAAAACAGGTTCACATGCACGTGGTCACCTTTGCGGGTAAAGATATAAGGTGCCACCATAGCCTCCAGGTCATGATTACCTGATAATGGTGAAGTATAAACAATTCTTTCCAGTTCATCTGCAACTTCTGCATCACCTGTAAGCTGAAACAGGAAACCAGTTAATTCAAACCACCGGGCAGCCTCTTCAGAAGGAAGGACCTTTGATCTGAAATCATTTTTTGCCTGCCTCCAGATCAGGTTGTAGGTGGCCAGTTCAAAGTCATCGTCTTTTTCAAGATAGCTGACTTGCAATTTATGAAGGGTGTCAAGCCTGGCATAATCTTCTGACGAACTGCTTTCAGGATTGGCCCGGCTTGCAATGTTCATTCCTTCTTCCATTTTCAGCTCCTCCAAAGGAACTTTTTCAGTAACAAATCCGGGAAATTTTTCTGTCTGACCACACGATGATATTATAAATACCGTAATGATAAGCGTTAAAGCTAGTCTCATGAATAACCTGTTTTTGATTCTGCAATAGTAACGTAATTTGACTGGAACGGTTCAGGCGAGGAAAAATTTAATGAGCCATAGTGAAGCAGCCACTGAATTGATTTCTCTATATTTGGCATTAATAATCAATAAGGTTTACAAATAAGCAGGTTTCAAGGTCCTGACCAGTGAATAAAAACCGCATAATATTATTCATAAGCACATATTATTTCAGTAAAAACAGGAGCAATGCCTGATCTGAAAACAAAAATAACAGGTATGTCCAATGGGTTTTCTGCATGGGCAGGGCCTTTATGGAAGGATGTAAAGGAAGCAATTTCAGGGACTGAGCGTGATTTCACAGAAAGCAGTTTACGCCATGCCATTTTTATTCTGGCAATACCCATGGTACTTGAAATGATTATGGAGTCGGTGTTTGCGGTAGTAGATATCTTTTTCGTTTCAAGGTTGGGTGCCGATGCAGTTGCCACAGTGGGCATCACCGAATCCGTAATGACCATTGTATATGCCATAGGTTCGGGTTTAAGCATGGCCACCACTGCTATCGTTGCAAGGCGCATCGGCGAAAAAAACAAAAAGGAAGCAGGTGTGGTGGCTTTTCAGGCTATCCTTGCCGGGATACTGGTATCTCTTGTGATTGCAGTGCCCGGAATGTTATATGCACGGGAATTTCTTATCCTGATGGGAGCTACTGAAAGCATGGCTGACGAAGGTGCATGGTATCCTGCCATTATGTTCGGGGGGAACTTTGTTGTGATGTTGCTTTTCATCATCAATGCCGTTTTCCGGAGTTCGGGTGATGCAGCCATATCGATGCGGGTGGTGGTGTTTGCAAACCTGGTCAACCTGGTGCTCGACCCGCTGCTGATATTTGGCATAGGCCCCTTCCCTGAACTTGGACTGGCAGGGGCTGCCATTGCAACAACCATAGGAAGGGGACTGGCAGTGATTTATCAGTTCTACCTGCTTTTCAGGGGCAACTACAGAATCAGGCTATACTGGCACAGCCTGCGAATCAAGGTGAAGGTAATGATTGAATTGATGGAAATATCGAGCGGGGGTATCCTGCAAAACCTTGTGGCTACCTCAAGCTGGATTTTTCTTGTAAGGATCATTGCTGTCAGTGGTCCCGAAGCTTTGGCCGGTTATACCATTGCCATACGCATTATCCTGTTCTCACTCCTGCCTGCATGGGGATTAAGCAATGCAGCGGCCACGCTTGTCGGGCAAAACCTCGGAGCTAAACTACCTGACAGGGCAGAAAAGTCAGTTTGGATTACAGGTTACGTGAACATGGTCTTTATGGGATCAATCGGGCTGGTGCTGGCAATCTTTCCACAGTTCTTTATGGAACTGTTTATCACGGATGAACTGGTTGTAAATAACGGTTCTTTGGCATTGCGGATTATCAGTTTCGGCTTTACATTCTATGCACTTGGTATGGTGCTGGTGCAGGGGTTCAATGGCAGTGGCGATACATTTACCCCCACAAAGATAAACCTGTTCTGCTTTTGGCTGATCGAAATCCCGCTGGCATACCTGCTGGCAATTACATGGGGCATGGGACTTGCTGGTGCCAGCATATCCATTGTTGTGGCCGAAAGCATGCTTGCCATCATTGCGTGGCTGATATTCAGGAAAGGAAAATGGAAACTGCAAAAGGTATAAACTTACCTGTTCATCCTGCAGAAAAAGAAAAGTTGTATTTTCGAAGAAAAGATAGATATGAAATATCCCATACTTGTATTATGCCTCCTTATGATACTTTCAGTTTATGCACAACAACAGCCACAAAACAACAGGCTTGCTTTTGATGAAAAAAAAGCAGAATACCTTTATCATTTTGCCTATGAATGCATCGACAAGGAATACCCCAACAAGCTGGGGCAGGTGCTTGGCGACGACAGTTATCTTGCTCCTCCGCGCGTGCTTCACCCGGCATTCTATGGTTGTTTCGACTGGCACTCCTCGGTACATGGTCATTGGACACTGGTTACCATTCTAAAGGATTTCCCGGAGTTCAGCCACCGCAATGACATATTCCGCAAGCTGAACGCAAACATCACAAGGGAGAATATTCTGCAGGAGGTAGCCTATTTCGATGATGAGCACAACAAGGACTACGAACGGCCATATGGCTGGGCCTGGCTGCTAAAGCTCGATGAAGCCCTTCTTGAATGGAATTCACCCGATGCTCTTGCACTTCATGAAAACCTGCAGCCGCTTGTAAACCTGGTTGCTGATAAGTTTATAGAGTTTCTTGATAAGCTGAATTACCCGATCCGTGTGGGAGAGCACACCAATATCGCCTTTGGAATGTCGTTCGCATACGATTATGCTAAAAAGCACCATTCTGCCCTTGCACATAAAATAGAAGAAAAAGCAGTGCAGTATTTTATGAATGATATCAACTGCCCCCTTTCCTGGGAACCGGGAGGCTTTGATTTCCTGTCGCCATGCCTTCAGGAAGCCGCACTGATGCAGAAAGTTCTGCCTGAAAGGGAATTCAGGAGCTGGTTCAGAAAATTTCTGCCTGGGTTCGAAAAGAATCCGGAGAAGTTCCTGCAGCCAGCTGAGGTTACAGATCGTAGTGACGGCAAACTTGCCCACCTCGACGGACTGAACTTCAGCCGGGCCTGGTGCCTGTTTGAGCTGGGGAATGGCCTGAAGAACCAAAAGTTTACCGACCTTGGCGTGGCACATTTCAACTACAGCTACGATAAAATGGATTCAGGGGAATATGCAGGCGCACACTGGCTGGCCTCGTTTGCTGCCTATGCACTGGTAAAATTTAAGGCACAAGATGAATGACCTTTGCAGCATTCTTCCTGACCTTAAGATCCTTAAAGTCCGTGAAGTCTTAAAAAAATTCCATCAGTGGTTTTGGAATATGAACTTTTATCAGGTAGAATGTTGTTATTCCTATTTCTAATTTTAACTTTTTACACCAAATGGAATTAAACATCAAAGGAAAAATATATATGGTTGCTGCATCCAGCAAAGGGCTTGGGTATGGCATTGCCCGAGAACTGGCCTTAAATGGTGCAACAGTTTGCATAGCCAGCCGCAACCGTGAGCATGTTGAATCTGCTGCAGAGAAGCTAAGGGAAGAAACCGGTGCTACGGTAATGGCTTCAGTATTTGATGCTTCAGATGCAAAATCAATTCAGGATTGGGTAGGTGAAGTAACTGCAGCTTTTGAACGCATCGACGGACTGGTAGTGAACGCAGGTGGCCCCCCATCAGGGAACTTTGAGGACTTCTCTGACAATGTATGGCAGGCGGTCTTCAATCTGACCCTGATGAGTGCAGTAAGATTGATACGGGGAGTACTTCCATATATGCGTGCTGCAGGCGGAGGATCCATTTTAACCATCACGTCACTTTCTGTGAAGGAACCGATTAATGGACTGCTGCTGTCAAATGTTTTCCGATCAGGGGTTGCAAGCCTTGTGAAAAGTCTTGCCAACGAGCTTGCCGGTGAAAATATCAGGGTTAACAACCTTATACCTGGCCGCATAGATACCGACCGGGTAAAGGCGCTCGATAAACATCTTTCAGAGAATAAGGGCATCCCTGTGGAAAAAGTTAAACAACAACATGAGGCTTCTATTCCCGTGGGCAGATACGGAACAACAGAGGAATTTGGCAAGGCAGGAGCATTCCTGCTGTCAGGGGCAGCTTCATATATAACAGGAGCCAGTCTGGCGGTAGATGGAGGATTGCTGAGGGGAGTATAAATTTCAGTAATGAGTCTTATTTACCTCTCCTGGATTATGAATTTTAGATTGTTTAAAAATTACCTGCAAAGGGAGTACCGTTGAATTTTTCATTTATATCTATACTTGCCGGATCAAGGTAATTCTGATATTTGAGTTCTCCTTTACCGGAATTAGCCATAAATATATTTTTCTTTGAAACACCATTTTAATTTGAATATTAAAAAAGATATGAATATCCGACATTTATATCTCTTATATTATAATTCATCCTGCTTTTAATTTACTTTGCAATTCTAATGCATCCATCGTAAAGTGGCCATCAACAAAAAGAAAAATAAAGAGAATAAAAAGATAAACTACCAGCTTTTCAGGCTGCTTAAGCCTTATAAAATGCTGGTGGTGTTGCTCATTGTTTTTGCCCTTCTGGGAAATGCAGCCAACCTGATCATTCCAAAAATAATCTCCCGCGGAATCGATACCTATATGGAGGGAAGTTATGTGCTGACAAATGTTCTTTGGGAGTTTCTGCTGGTTGCAGCTGCCATATTTTTATTTTCCCTTTTGCAGATGTTGGTCCAGACATATGCCTCAGAAAAAGTAGGGCTTGACCTAAGAAAGAAGCTGTCGGATAAAATTTCAAGGCAAAGTTTTGCCTTCATACAGGAAGCTAATCCTTCGAAGCTGCTTACCAACCTTACTTCCGACATGGACTCGGTGAAGATGTTCGTCTCACAGGCAGTAACTTCGATCGTTTCATCTGTATTTATGATTGTGGGTACAAGTGTGCTTCTGTTAATTATTAACTGGAAGCTGGCTATACCTGTGTTGTTTATGATCCCGCTTATCGGGATTTCGTTTATGGTTATACTGCAGAAAGTGAAGCCTCTTTTTAAAAAAGGCAGGGAAGTCATCGACTGGCTGAACAAGGTAATCAATGAAAGCATCCTGGGTTCAGCCATCATCAGGGTGCTGAATGCACAACACCATGAATACCGTAAATTTCTTGCTGCAAGCGCTGAAGCAAGGGATGTGGGTATTGGTATTGTAACTCTGTTTGCCACACTGATCCCCCTTATTACACTGCTTGCCAACCTTGCTACACTTGTAATTCTGGTGCTGGGAGGATACCAGGTCATTTCAGGGGATCTGTCGCTTGGTGATTTTGCCGCCTTCAACAGTTATGTGGCGCTGCTCATCTTTCCCATTATTGTAATTGGCTTTATGAGCAATATGATTGCCCAGGCAAGCGCATCCTATGAAAGAATCTATCAGGTGATGGAAGCTCCTGAAACAGCCGATACCGGTAAAATAGATAAACCTTTGCAGGGGCATATCCATTTTAACAATGTCACTGTGAAGTACGACGGGAAGCCTGCATTAAAATCCGTTTCATTCAGTATAGAACCCGGAACCCGCACTGCCATTATCGGACCTACAGCCGCAGGAAAAAGCCAGTTGCTTTACCTGCTTACCGGATTGGTGAAGCCTGATGAAGGCTCTGTTGAATTTGACGGTGAAAACATTGACAGATATAACAAGGAATATTTTCACAACCAGATAGGCTTTGTGTTCCAGGACAGTGTACTATTTAACATGAGCCTCAGGGAAAACATAGCCTTCAGCGATACTGTAACCGATGAATCGCTGCAGAAAGCCATTGATACAGCTGGACTGAAGGAATTCATCGATACTTTACCTGACAGGCTGGACACAATAGTCTCTGAACGGGGAACAAGCTTATCGGGTGGACAGAAACAGCGCATTATGCTGGCACGGGCACTGGCATTAAACCCAGGTATCCTCCTGCTCGATGATTTTACCTCACGCGTTGATCCACAGACCGAGAAAAGGATCCTGCAGAATGTAAGACAAAACTACCCCGCTCTTACCCTTGTTTCCGTTACACAGAAGATCAGTCCGGTGAAGGATTATGACATGATTGTTCTGCTGATGGAGGGAGAACTCATTGCAACAGGAACTCATAAAACCTTAAGAGCCACCTGTCCCGAGTACATTCAGATATATGAATCTCAAAAAAGCACAAGCTATTATGAATTATAATCTGAATGCTAACGACAATACAAGCCTGAAGAAACCCGGCTTCAGATCACTTAAGAGCCTGGTGGCCTATATGGTGACCGAAAAGAAGAACCTGCTTGTAGCCTTTTTTTATATGGCTGTTACTGCTTTGCTGAACCTTGCTGGTCCGGTCATTATAGGGCTCACGGTCGACAACTATATCCAGACAGGCCAGTTCAGGGGAGTGCTCCTTTTCAGTGGCATCCTGCTTGTGATGTACATCATTGCATTTGGAGCTGGTTATGTGCAGACAAAACTCATGGGCTCTGTCGGGCAGCGTATGCTTTATAACCTGCGAAACTCCGTGTTTGGCAAATTGCAGGAACTCCCCTATGCCTTTTTCAACCTGAACAAAACCGGGGATGTAATCTCGCGCATCAACAATGATACGGATAAAATCAACCAGTTTTTTTCGCAGTCGCTTATGCAGTTCCTGCGGTCGGTACTGATGATGATCGGAGCCGGGATCTTCCTGCTGACAATCCATTTCCCGCTGGGAGCTGCTGCCTTGTCGCCTGCCCTGCTGATACTGGCTTTTACGAAACTGGTTTCGCCCTGGGTGAAAAACAGGAATGCTGCTTCACTGAAAAGCACAGGCAATCTTAGCTCAGAGGTACAGGAAAGCCTGAATAACTTTAAGGTTGTGGTGGCATTTAACCGGCGCGATTACTTCAGGAAAAGGTTCGACCTGGTGAACAATGAAAATTATACAAATTCCGTACAAGCGGGAATTGCCAATAACCTTTTTCTGCCTGTTTACACGCTACTTTCCAATTTTGGACTGATCATCGTCTTTGCTTTGGGTATATGGTTCATATCAAGAGGGCAGTTCACCATTGGACTCCTTATAAGCTTTATTGCCTATGTCAACAGTTTTTACAGTCCGCTGCGGCAGCTGGCCTCGTTATGGGCCAGTTTCCAGGTAGCACTGGCGGCATGGGACAGGGTAAGAAAGGTACTGGAGATGGAGAACAACCTGGAACAACTTCCCTGGGAGAAGCCTAAACCTGCCGTGCCTCTGCTTTCATTCCGCGACGTATCATTCTCCTATTCCAACGGCAAAGAGGTACTGCATAATATCAGCTTCGACTTGAAGGCAGGTAAAACTTATGCTTTTGTTGGACCTACCGGGGGAGGTAAAACCACAACAGCCTCAGTGGCTGCAAGGCTGTTTGACCCGGTTCAGGGTAAGGTACTGCTGCACGGCAGGGATATCCGTTCATACACCCCGGAAGAACGGACACGAAAGATAGGGTTCATCCTGCAGGACCCCTTCCTGTTCAGCGGGACTATCAGGGAAAATATTTTGTATGGCAACGAAGAATATGCAAGTTTTTCCGACGATGAACTGATTGGTATCTTCCATGATGCGGGGCTCGAATCACTCATGCAGCGGTTTGAAAACGGTCTGGACACCAAAATCAATATTTCGGGAGACGGCATTAGTCTGGGACAGAAACAGCTCATAGCATTTATGCGTGCTGTTCTCCGCAAGCCGGATCTGCTCATACTCGATGAAGCCACAGCCAATATTGATACTGTAACAGAAAAACTGCTTGAAGAAATCCTGCAAAAGTTACCTCCCTCAACCACCAAACTGGTGATTGCACACAGGCTGAATACCATTGCCAACGCCGACGTAATCTACTTCGTAAACTCAGGAAATGTTACCCGTGCAGGTTCACTTAACGAAGCAGTGGATATGCTTATGAAAGGAAACGTTTCAAGCTAAATCACCCGCACAGGAATCTACCTGTTCTTCCCTCTTTCATCAGGATTATCGCCCGATTCCAGGTCCCGGTCCTTATCATCTCCCTTATCTGATTTCTGCTTTTTCCCACCTTTCCTTTCATCCGGGTTATCTCCCGACTCCAGATGCCGTTCTTCATTCAAAGCTTCGTCCTGAAAAAAATATCTTTCTGTATTATTCATAGTGCAAGTTGTTTTGTATTGCAGTTATTCCATGCAACAAATATTCCGGCTAAACCGATTTGCCTCAGCTCCTGTTTACAACATGCCCTGCAATACAGAATCAACGTCACTAAAAGAATATTTTCCGTTCTAAAAAAAGCTTATGCCATATGTGTATCAAGGGGACAACTGAGGCATTAAATACACACTTGAGAACCCTGTTCCCTGTATCTTTTAATAAGCCTTCAGTCCATTACCATCCTCCGGAAGAGCCGGCAGAAAATCAGGCATAAAAAAACCCGGGTGTTACCCGGGCTTTATATTTTTCACCTAAAGAAATCAGTTCACTATTTTACTTTATCAACGATTGCTTTGAAAGCTGCAGGCTGGTTCATAGCCAGATCGGCCAGTACTTTCCTGTTGATTTCAATGGCACTTTTCTTTAACAGTCCCATAAACTGTGAATACGACAGGCCTTCCAAACGGGCTGCAGCGTTGATACGCTGGATCCACAATGCACGGAATGATCTTTTCTTGGCTTTCCTGTCGCGGTAGGCATACTGCTGCCCTTTTTCCCATGTATTCTTTGCGACTGTCCAAACATTTTTACGTGCTCCGAAATAACCTTTCGTCCTCTTGAGAATTTTTTTCCTCCGGGCACGTGATGCTACATGATTTACACTTCTTGGCATACTTTCTACTTTTTTTGATTACCGGCGATTCCCCTGGGTTCTATACCTGTGAAATACTTTCATGCACAATAATCTGGTTAATTACTCTTTTTAATTATTAAAAGGATTTTACTTCATCGCAAGCATATACTTCACGTTACTCTCATTGGTTTTATCAATGGTAGTCCAATAGGTGAGATTACGTTTGCGCTTCGTGCTTTTCTTAGTCAAAATATGACTTTTGTAGGCATGTTTCCTTTTAATCTTTCCTGTTCCGGTGAGCCTGAAACGTTTCTTGGCACCGGAATTCGTTTTCATCTTTGGCATATTCCTACTTTGTTAAAATGTTATCAAAGAACTGTATTATTTCTTTTTAGGTGAAATCATCATAATCATTCGTTTTCCTTCCAACTTTGGCATCTGCTCCACAGTACCCACATCTTCGAGTTCCGTTGCGAGCCTTAGCAGCAGGATTTCCCCCTGCTCCTTAAACAATATCGACCGGCCTTTAAAAAAGACAAAGGCTTTTACTTTTGCACCATCCTTAAGGAACTTTTCTGCATGCCGGAGTTTGAATTCAAAATCGTGTTCATCGGTCTGGGGCCCAAAACGGATTTCCTTAACCACAATTTTGACCGCCTTAGCTTTCATTTCCTTTTGTTTCTTCTTCTGCTGGTAAAGAAATTTGGAATAGTCTGTTATCTTACAGACCGGTGGATCGGCTTTAGGGGATATTTCCACCAGATCAAGTTCCAACTCGTCAGCCATCCGGAGCGCATCCCTTAAAGGATAAACGCCCTGCTCCTCAATGTTCTCACCTACCAGCCGTACCTGCGGCGAAGTAATATTCCTGTTAATCCTGTGTTGCGGCTCGGTGTCCCTCCTTTGCATCGGAGAGCGACCGGGTACTTTCTTCTTAATAGCTATTGTTATGTCCTCCTATTATTTAGTTAGTTATATAAACCAGATAATTGGTCTTTAATTTCTTCTGTAACAAAACCTGCAAAGTCACCGATTTGTTTAACTCCTATATCTCCTTCGCCCTGCTTACGTACCGAAACGGATTCAGTTTCCTGTTCCTTTTCACCTACGATCAGCATAAAGGGAACGCGCTTCAGTTCATTGTCGCGTATCTTTCTACCTATCTTTTCATTACGATCATCTACGACGGTGCGAATATCGGAATTATTTAGAATATTTGAAACTTTTTGTGCATAATCATTATACTTTTCGCTGATTGGCAGCACAACAGCCTGCTCAGGTGCCAGCCATAACGGGAATTTTCCTGCTGTATGTTCAATCAGCACTGCCACAAATCGCTCCATCGATCCAAAAGGGGCACGGTGAATCATGACAGGCCTGTGACGGTTGTCGTCAGCACCAATGTACTCAAGATGAAAACGTTCCGGCAGGTTATAGTCAACCTGAATGGTTCCAAGCTGCCAGCTGCGTCCCAGGGCATCCTTGATCATGAAGTCGAGCTTCGGCCCGTAAAAGGCTGCCTCACCCATAACAGTATTGGTATTCAGTCCCTTTTCCTGACAGGCCTCAATGATGGCCTGCTCAGCTTTATCCCAGTTTTCCGAAGTACCTATATACTTTTGGGGATTATTGGGATCGCGCAATGAAATCTGGGCATTGTAGTTTTCAAAGTTCAACGCTTTGAATATTATAAATATGATGTCGATCACCTTCTTGAACTCATCCTTGAGCTGGTCGGGACGACAAAAAATATGTGCATCATCCTGTGTAAATCCGCGGACACGGGTTAAGCCGTGAAGTTCACCACTCATTTCATACCTGTACACGGTTCCGAATTCTGCCATACGCATGGGCAGGTCTTTATACGAATGTGGTTTCGACTTGTATATTTCGCAATGGTGCGGACAATTCATCGGTTTCAACAAGTACTCCTCCCCTTCTACAGGCGTGGTGATGGGCTGAAAGGAATCTTTTCCGTACTTTTCGTAGTGGCCTGATGTCTTGTACAGTTTCACATCGCCGATATGGGGCGTGATAACCTGATCGTAGCCATATTTCTTCTGTACTTTCTTTAAAAAGTCTTCCAGTTGCATCCTGAGCTGGGCACCTTTGGGAAGCCAAAGGGGCAATCCTTGTCCCACAGCTTCGGAAAAGGTAAAAAGTTCCATTTCCTTCCCGATTTTCCGATGGTCACGCTTCTTAGCCTCTTCCAGCATCACCAGGTACTCGTCCAGCATTTTCTGCTTTGGAAAGGTCACACCGTACACACGCGTCAGCATGCGGTTGTTCTCATTGCCCCGCCAGTATGCACCGGCTATTGAAGTCAGTTTAACTGCCTTAATGTAACCTGTATTCGGAAGATGCGGCCCCCTGCATAAATCCGTAAAATTTCCCTGCTCATATAGGGTAATGGTACCGTCTTCCAGTTCGCTGATCAATTCCTGCTTCAGTTCATCATTCTTCAGGGTGAACATCTGCATGGCATCATGCTTCGAAATTTCCTTCCTCACTATGTCGTTCTTCTGCCTGGCTAATTCAAGCATTTTCTGCTCGATTTTCTGCAGGTCCTTTTCCGAAAGCTGCTGACCATTGGGAAGCTCAACATCATAATAAAAACCGTTGTCGACAGTAGGCCCGATACCAAATTTGGTGCCCGGGTAAAAATGCTCAATGGCTTCAGCCATCAGGTGAGCCGATGAATGCCAGAAGGTCTCCATCCCCTCACGGTCGTCCCACTTGTTCAGCTTTACTGATGCATCCTGTGGTATTTTACGTGTTAAATCCCACGTTTCCCCGTTAACTGAAACCGACAAGACATCTCTTGCCAGCTGGGATGAAATCGACTGTGCCAGTTCCATTCCGGATACCGGCTCCTCAAACTCTCTCACACTGTTATCGGGTAGTGTTATTTTTACCATGTTGTGTTATCCTGTTTTTTAAAGAAGTGCAAAGATAATGAATCATACAGAACTACAATTCAATGGAATATTTTGTTTTCCTGTATTAAAATTGTGTTCACATAGGTTATCAGTGCGGATAATTTAACCTGCTACTCCTGTTTTTTTGCTTCTTCCCAAATCTTATCCATTTCAGCCAGTGTCATATCTTTCAGGCTCCTGCCCTTCAGCATGGTCTGGCTTTCAAGATAATTAAAGCGCCTGATAAACTTCAGGTTGGTACGTTCAAGCGCTGCCTCAGGATCGACATCGTACAATCGCGCGGCATTAACAAGGGCAAAGAACAGGTCTCCAAATTCAGCTTCAATCTTATCCTTATCCACCTTTTCTATCTCACTGGAAAGTTCAGTTACTTCTTCCTTTACCTTATCCCACACCTGTTCGCGGTATTCCCAGTCGAAACCTACCCCGCTTGCCTTCTCCTGTATGCGGTTGGCTTTCACAAGGGCAGGCATGGCAGCAGGCACCCCTTCAAGTACCCTTTTGTTGCCACCCTTTTCCTTAAGCTTAAGGGCTTCCCAGTTTTCTTCCACCTGCCTCGATGAACCATGTACATCCACTTCGCCAAATACATGCGGATGCCGGTAAACCAGCTTGGTGTTAATTCCCTCCAGAACATCGCCCATGTCGAAAGCTCCCGTTTCAGAGCCTATTTTTGCATAAAAAA
This sequence comes from Bacteroidota bacterium, assembly GCA_023412195.1. Taxonomy (GTDB): domain Bacteria; phylum Bacteroidota; class Bacteroidia; order Bacteroidales; family Prolixibacteraceae; genus Mariniphaga. The sequence continues at coordinate 7,670 of JAEYNZ010000091.1, read as the reverse complement.
CAATATGAAGCATCAAATCGCCCAATTCCTTTTTTATTTCATTTAAATCGCTCTTAAGAATGGCATCCCCCAGTTCATAAGTTTCTTCAATGGTCAGTTTCCTTAATGATTCCAGCGTCTGTTCCCTGTCCCACGGGCACTTTTCCCGCAGTTCGTCCATGATATCCAGAAGACGGCGGAATTCTTCCATCCTTTTGTCCATAACCTGATATTTTCATGCGAAATTAATGATTCTGTAAAACTTACTCCTTCATCACGGGTTTTAGTTTCATAAAATTTAGAATGAATTTATTTTGTAATTTTGAATCCTGAAACCATTTAAATATTCAATTTGGAGAAACAAATATTTCTGGAAGGTATTGACCCACTTGAATTTTTTGGGATAAACAACATGAAGATTAACCTCGTCAAAACGTTATTTCCCAAGATCAACATCACAGCCCGAGGCAATATCCTTTACATCCAGGGAGATGAAAAAGAGTTAAGCAACTTCGAAAGGAAGTTCACACTACTGCTCGACCATTATTTTCAGTTCAATGTATTAACCGAAGAAATCATTCTCCAGATCCTGTCAACCGGCATTTCAACCCTTGATGAGAATGGGGTAACCGAAAAAGACATCATTCTTTTCGGGAACAGTGGCAAACCTGTAAGGGCGCGCACACCCAACCAGCGGAACCTGGTGGAGGAGAGTGCAAAAAATGACCTGATATTTGCCATAGGGCCTGCAGGCACCGGTAAAACATACACAGCCATTGCACTGGCCGTCAGGGCTCTGAAGAACAGGGAGATCAAGAAAATCATTCTGAGCAGGCCGGCAGTGGAAGCGGGCGAAAACCTGGGGTTCCTGCCAGGAGACCTGAAGGAAAAAATCGATCCCTATCTTCAGCCGCTCTACGATGCCCTTCAGGATATGATCCCTGCAAGAAAGCTGGAAGACTTCCTGAAAGACGACATCATTCAGATTGCCCCTCTTGCATTTATGAGAGGCCGAACCCTGAGCAATGCATTTGTCATTCTCGATGAAGCCCAGAACACCACTATCAACCAGCTTAAAATGTTCCTGACGCGCATGGGCCTTAATGCCAAGTTCATTATAACCGGCGATGTTACCCAGATCGACCTGCCAAACCGAAGCAATTCAGGACTGATTTTCGCCATGAAACTGCTGAAGCACATCGAAGGCATATCTGTTATACAGTTCAACAAGAACGACATTGTACGGCACAGGCTGGTACGTGACATTGTTGAGGCCTACGAAAAATATTACGAAGAGCAGGCTGAAATCAAAGGGAGGGAGAATTACCAGGGCAGAAGGAAAAAGTATTCAGAAAGTGACGACGACCAGAATTACAGGCCCTCAAAAAATGAAGATGAGGAAGACAGTACGGAAAAAGGACAAGAAAGAACATAAAAATAAATAAAGATGAGCAACGCATTAACGAAAACTGATTTCAATTTTCCGGGCCAGGTGAGCGTGTACCATGGGAAGGTACGCGATGTTTACAACATTAACAACGACCTGCTGGTGATGGTGGTAAGCGATCGCATATCAGCCTTCGATGTTGTATTGCCCAAGGGTATCCCTTACAAGGGACAGGTACTGAACCAGATTGCCTCCAAGTTCCTGGATGCCACTTCCGACATCGTTCCCAACTGGAAAGTGGCGGCACCAGACCCAAATGTCACTGTAGGCCATTTTTGCGAGCCATACAAGGTTGAAATGGTTATCAGGGGCTATCTTACCGGTCATGCATGGAGGCAGTACCGGGAAGGAAAACGATTCCTGTGCGGTGTTCCCATGCCCGAAGAAATGGTGGAAAACCAAAAGTTCCCGCAGCCCATCATCACTCCTACCACCAAGGCGGAAGAAGGACATGATGAGGATATCTCAAGGGAACAGATCATTGCTACTGGACTGGTTAACCAGGAAGAATATGAAATGCTCGAACACTATACAAGGAAACTTTTCATGAGGGGCACCGAAATGGCTGCCGAAAAAGGACTGATCCTTGTCGATACCAAATACGAATTCGGAAAAAAGGATGGAAAAATATATCTGATCGATGAAATTCATACACCTGATTCATCCCGGTATTTTTACGCCAAAGGTTACGAAGAGAGGCTGGCAGCAGGTGAACAGCAGAAACAGCTATCGAAGGAATTTGTAAGGCAGTGGCTCATCGAAAACGGCTTTCAGGGAAAAGAAGGACAGACCGTACCCGAAATGTCCGAAGAATTTGTGAATTCCGTATCGGAACGTTATATTGAATTGTATGAGAACATTACAGGTGACAGGTTTGAAAAATCGGACGTAACAAAAATCAATGCACGAATTGAAGCTGCAGTCACCAATTTTATAAAGAAAACTGTTTAAAATACGCAATGTCACAGCACCTGGGTTCAGGTGTTGTGACCTATTTTTTATGATATGAAAACAAAAACACTGCTGTTATTAATAATGATTGGAGCATTTTCCCTGGAATCAATGGCACAGGATGAATTCACCCTGGTGAAAAAGGGCCAGCAGGCTCCTGATTTTACTTATGAATCGCCGGATGGAAAAATGCAAAAGCTTTCCGACCACAAGGGGAAAGTTGTATGGCTTACATTCTTTGCAACCTGGTGCGGCCCCTGCCGCAAGGAACTGCCCCATCTGGAGAAACAGGTTTATAAGAAATATCAAAACAGCAATGAATTCGTACTGCTGGTTATCGGTCGTGAGCACAGCAGGGAGGAACTGAATAAGTTTATAAAAGATACAGGGCACCAGCTGCCGTTTGTTTCTGATCCAAAGCGGGAAATATTTTCAAAATATGCTTCACAAAACATTCCAAGAAATTTCATTATTGACAAATCAGGGAAAATTGTGGTGGCTTCTACAGGGTTTAATGAAGAAGAATTTGAATCATATATCTTAAAAACTTCGGAACTGATATCTGGCAAATAAAAATCATTCTGTAAATATTTGTTAAAAAAAACTTACAATCCGTAAGAAATAGCATTTGATATGTAGAAATTTATTCAGAAATTGCAGGAAGCAAAACAAATATAATCCTGTAAAATATGAAAAATCTCTTACTCAAGCTCATGATGTTATTCCTCGCTGCAAGCCTTGTCCATTCATGCGGGGAATCTCTGTTAACAGATCAGTCCGAGGAATATCCGGATTTGAAATCTGCCGGAAAAACAAGCTATATAGTCCTGCTTGATGATGAAAATGTTGATACTGAACTTTCAGGAATCAGGGTCTATGAAATGAAACAACGGGCAATGCAGACGGCTGCCAGCCGCGTATTAAACCGTGCAGGCATTGCCGACGGGGAAATAGGATTTCTGTATACCACTGCTGTGCAGGGCTTCTCAGTCAAAATACCTCCGGGACAGCTCAGGAAATTACAAAACGATCCTTCAGTCGTACGCGTTGAGGAAGATCAGGTCGTGACAATTATAGGTTCACAACCCGGGGTTTCTGCAAGTGCCGTACAGGCAACTGGTACAAACCCTGTCCCATGGGGAGTAGCAAGGGTGAATGGAGGCATCACATATGGTGGAACAGGTGTAGCCTGGATTATCGATTCGGGAATTGACCTGGACCATCCGGATTTAAATGTAGATGAATCAAGAAGTGTAACTTATATAGCACGATCCACACCCGATGATCAGAATGGACATGGAACCCATGTTGCCGGAACTGTTGCCGCAATAGATAACTCAATCGGGGTTGTGGGCGTTGCTGCAGGGGCAACCGTAATATCAATCAGGGTCCTCGACCGCCGTGGAAGCGGCACTACATCAGGTGTCATAGCCGGCGTAGACTATGTAGCTGCAAACGGCAAATCAGGTGATGTTGCCAATATGAGCCTTGGAGGAGGCTTTTCCCAATCACTGAATGACGCAGTAATTAAGGCAGCCGGAAAAGGCATTAAATTCTCTCTTGCTGCCGGAAATGAAAGTACAAGTGCCACTACAAAATCACCTGCAAGTGCCAACGGAGCAAATATTTTCACAGTTTCTGCCATGGCCAGCGGCGACTTATGGGCTTCCTATTCGAATTACGGCAACCCCCCTGTGGATTATTGTGCACCCGGCTCGGCAATCTACTCAACCTGGAAGAACGGCGGATATAATACTATAAGCGGCACATCGATGGCTGCACCGCATGTTGCAGGACTGTTGTTACTGGGCAACACAAAAACGGATGGAACAGTTAAAAACGATCCGGATGGCAATCCTGATCCGATTCTTGTATATAACGGTACTGGAACAACACCTACCAACAGTGCTCCAACGGCAAGCTTTACCTTCACAACAAGCAATCTGACTGCTACGTTCACTGATAAAAGCACCGATTCAGACGGCTCCGTTGCTGCATGGAACTGGAATTTTGGGGACGGCACAGCTTCTACTTCCCAGAATCCAACTAAAACATATGCCGCTGCAGGAACCTATAATGTTTCCCTCACAGTAACCGACAACGGCGGGTTAACCGGCTCAACATCAAAAACTGTAACAGTTTCCCAAAACACCACAGGTGGAATTACACTCTCGGCAACGGGCTACAAGGTAAGAGGCCAGCAAAAGGCAGATCTTGTATGGTCGGGAGCAACAACCGGTACAGTTACGATATCCAGGAATGGCGTATCTGTAGCTACAGTTGCCAATAATGGCAGTTATACTGACAATATAAATGCAGTAGGCGGAGGCACATACATTTATAAAGTATGCGAATCAGGTGGCTCTGTCTGTTCCAATGAAGTAACCGTATCTTTCTGATGGTAAGTTAAAATGCTGCTGGAAAGTACTTAAAAAGGTAAAACCGTGTTAAAGTTTCATTTAACACGGTTTTTTCTTTTCCTGAAAATAGTATCCTGTTAAGGACCTGAAGTACTTTAAAGACTTTAAACTGAATTTAAACAAAACCATAGTTAGTTCGTAGTTAATTGGTAGTTTAGTCGTAGTTTATTCGTAGTTTATTCGTAGTTAATTCGCAAAATAACGAGTTTACCACGAATAAACTACGAATATAATACGGGTTAACAAAGCCGTTGATTAGAATCTGATAATTTCAACAATAAACCACGAACTTCTGTTGCCACTTTCGCACGCATTTTCACCAGGGTAAATCACTTTTGAGGGTAGATTTTTTCTACTGATTAAAAAGAGATTAAAATTTTCATTCAGGCTTTTCCCTGAATTTTAAGTCATTGGAAATTTTTCAATGAAGTATTTTAAATTTATTACTACTATGTATTGCACGGTATTATTTTTTATTTATATATTTGTATTACAAATTACAGTGTTAAAAATCGTACTAGCTAAAAAAAAGTTCTATAAAAAGTGTAACGAAATATAATCTCAGGCGTCTTAAAACTGAATACTAAAAAACAGAACAGAAAAAATTTAAAATAACAGGAGAACAAAGTCATGAAAACAAGAAACAGCAAATTACAGAAAACAGACCTGACACTTACCTTTACCTTCGTACTTGTTGCCTTAATGGTTTCATTAAACCTGAAAAGCACAGCTTCAGCAGTCGGTTTATCAACAGCCGCTTTTATAACTGCCGAACATGATGCATCACTTGAAATCGAAAGCTGGATGCTCAACGAAAGAAACTTCTTCATGGTTGTAAACATGGAAGAAACCGCTGAAGCAGCCATGGAAATAGAAAACTGGATGACTGATGCCAGCTACTTCTCAGCAGGAAATGCCTTTGAAGCAGAAGCCGACAAACTGATGGGCCTTGAAAACTGGATGCTGGAAGCCAACAACTTCTTCATGGAGATAGAAATGGAAGAATCAGCAGAAGCAGCACTTGAAGTTGAAGCATGGATGATTAAGGCAGAATTGTTTATCCATACCATGGAACTTGAAGCCGAAGCAGAAGAAGCAATGGAAGTGGAAGAATGGATGCTTGATGAAAGCAACTTCACTCTTCACCTGGAACTTGAAGCAGAAACTGAACCTGCACTTGAAATTGAAAACTGGATGACCAGTCCTTTTCTCTTCAGCCCGGCAGTTCAGATTGAAAACGATAAGGAAGAAGAACTGCAGCTTGAAAGCTGGATGACCAACGAAACAGTGTGGAACAGAAAATAGAAAACAGGAACAAACAGAGCCATTGAAAACAGCAAAGAGGCTGTCTCAGGAATGAGGCAGTCTTTTTTGTTTGGAGAGATAAAGGTTCAATGATGTTATACCAGAAACTTTTATCCATTTGCTGAAACTCTGCAATCCAGGTAATATTTTTAAACACTAGTGTCCGACTAAAGTAAATTAAAAGAAGGTACTCCCTTTCGGTTTCCCTTCAGATGTTGTAAAATTGTTCTTGGCAAAACTTTTATACAACATGAGTAAAAATACAGAAATAAAATTTGTCGGACAGCCGATTTTCAAACAGATTATTAATTTGATAGAAAAAGTAAACATATCAGCATTGATAAAGGCCCACGACAGCGATCGTTATTATAAAGCTTTTAAGTCCAGGACTCACTTAATAACTATGATGTTTGGGATTTTAAGTCGTTGTGATTCGATGACCGAAATATGTGAAGGTCTGCGAGCTATGGGTGGAAAATTAAATCATTTAGGACTTGATAGTGCACCAGCAAAAAGTACAGCAAGTGATGGATTAAGAAACCGGGATAATCGTTTTTTTGAAGATGTATATTTTGCCCTGGCAAAGAAATACAGGTCATTTTTGTCGGACAGCCGAACCTATGGTCTTACATTCAAAGAAGTACTTTTAATTGATTCAACTACTATCCGGTTGTTTAGTGACATCTTAAAAGGTGTGGGGAGGAACCCTAAAGGAGATGGAAAAAAGAAAGGGGGGTTAAAGGTACACATGCTTATTGATGCAGTTCAATCCATTGGCCGATTCATAAAAATTACAGCAGCAAAGGTTCATGATAAAAACTTTCTCAAGAGTTTAGAATTGATGTCTCACAGCATGATAGTGTTCGACAAAGCTTATAATTATTACCATCAATTTGCTGTATGGACAAATCAGCAGGTATATTTTGTTACACGGTTAAAAAAGAATGCCGTATATGAAATTATAGAAGTAAACCGGAGCCATTATCGTAAAAAAGGGCAAGCCAAGATTCTAAATGATGCAATCATTGAACTTACTTATCATCCAGAAGATGAAAATGGAATGCAACAAAAGAACGTTTTCAAAAAAATCCGTTTACGAAAAGTGTGTTATCAGGATGAAAGAAACAGATACTTTGAGTTTTTGACCAATAATTTTGAAATAACAGCAGAGGAAGTTGCCTTTCTTTATAAAAAACGCTGGGGAATTGAAATCCTGTTTAAGAAAATGAAGCAGAACTTTCAGCTGCACTATTTTTATGGTGAGAATGAAAATGCAATAAGAACACAGGTTTGGTGTACATTGATTGCACAGCTTTTAATGACCGTTATTCAAAAGATTGCACAGACAAGGAAAGCCTTCTCAGTGGTGGCATCTTTGGTAAGAATACATTTGATAAGTATGCTTGACATGATAGATTTGCTTCGCAGCAATAAAAGAGCATATAAATCAAAAGCAGGAGAACCACCAGGGCAGCTTCAATTAAAATGGATTTGAAAATAGAGGGGGTCTAAAAATTAATGGCTAAATGAATTGCCCATAAATTGGGCTCTACAGATAATAAAATTTA
>JAEYNZ010000033.1 GCA_023412195.1 Bacteroidota bacterium | reverse complement strand
GCACGATTTGTTTCCTCCCCGCACCTCACAACTGCTTCAGACTGAACGACAAATTGGTCTGTGTAATCCTTTCATATTACCAGGTTTTTAATTAATATATAAACGTACGCTTCGTGGCGTACCAAAGACTCTAAGAACTCAAAGATTCACTAAGATTTTTAAATCAGGTATTTCTTTGAGAATCCTCAGTGCCTTTTCTTCTTGGTGGCAGATTCATTCCCGTCTTCTTAATCCTGAAGGGATTACATGTTTGCAGAAAATGAAAGTACATCGAAGATCTTGACCCTGAATGGGTCACATGTCCATTTTTCAGGAACAAAAGCCTTTATTTATTTCTTCAAAGACCGATTTTGATTATTCATTGTTATAATGATCATGCTTATTTTCACCTTCCTCCCCCGGGCTAAATCCTTTACCCGAAGTTATCCCCAAGGCAATCCGAAGTTGATAAAGCGTTGGCACAGCCGAAATATTTATTTGCAGAAATGAATGAAAGAGGAAATTGATCTCAGGCAATAAATAAAACATCACAAGCATATTACGTACCCAACGGCGCGGAGATGGCTGCTGCACAATGTTTTCTACCCATATTCGATCCCTAAAGGAATTATGCAGATTCAACAATATGTTCATTTAAAAAACCGGGAAGAAAGCTTAAAACAAGAATTGGAAAATAAATCAGTCAAAATACCTGCCTCATCCGGGAGCTGTGCCGGAGGTACAGAATATAGGTAGAAAAAGGGATTATGCAAATGCAGCACCATCCCGGAGGGGATGGAACCGGGTCTGTTTGTCATTATGCTGACTGCATTGAATCAATGAGGTGCCTATCCCGACAAATCAACAATTACTTCCCGACAGGCCATAACCCCTGCTGTTTTAAAAAATTGTCGGCCTTCTCAAGGATTTCCTCATCGAAATAGGTGGCATATTTGTCGTTACCTGCGGCAAGATAATGGGTGCGGCCCGGATAGGTGTAGAGCTCGTAGTAATTGCCCATCTTCGTCATTTTATTCCTGAACAGGCTGACAATATAAAACAGTACCTGGTCATCGTTCTCACCATGAAATGCAATGGCTGGGGGCATCGGGCTTTTAAGATTGTGATAAGGTGAGATGGACCAGATTTCCTTCCGGCGGTCGCCAAGGAGATGGTCGGCCCATGCTTCCATTGTATTGACATTGCTCGAGAACAATAACAGGGCAACCGGAGCAGGGCTGACCTGGAGATTATCTGAGGCCTCATTCACATCATCGCATAATGCAGTTGCCAGTGCCAGCTGGCCCCCGGCCGATTGTCCTCCAACAATAATTTTTTCAGGATCGATGTTCAGTTCCCCTGCATTCTGCTTCAGCCACCTGATGGCTGAACGTGCATCTTTTGTCGATTCAACAGGGGTTATGTAGGGGTTCGGATAGTTTCCATCCTTATCGATTGCCAGCCGGTACCTGAACGAAAAAGTTATGAAACCCATCCTGGCATACCGGCGGCATGCCTCGTGAAATTCTTCAGGTTTACCCGACATCCATCCTCCGCCATGGAACAGGGCAATTGCAGGCGCTTTCCCGGTCTGCGGCCCTTCAACATAAAACATATCGGCATAAAGTTCCAGGTTATCTACAATTTTATAGACCACCTTTTTCATCTGAACCTGCGCCTCCTGCGCAACAGATGGAATCAGAAAAACAAGAAACATGACCGGCAGGCATATATATTTTTTCATAGCTGACAAATTATGCTGTTATAACTACTGATTTAATGAAGGATTAAATATAGATATTATATGGGAAAATCAATATTTTTTGATGAGATGCACTAAAGGGGAAGACACAGGCCCTCCATTCTTTTGCTGCCATAGTTAAATGCTACTAATGTCGGATTTGGAAAGTCCGACTCCCGGTTGCTGCTCCGTTTCAGCATGTTCCTGCGATCTAGCAGCGAACCAACGGGACTTTGACTTTCCAAGTCAAAGATTTTAGTGTTGCTCTTTTTTGATTCAGATGATGTAACTAGTTAGATGCCATCAGTGTTGAACCTGGAAAGTCCGACTCCCGGTTGCTGTAACAAATCACAATTTCCCTATGATCTTGCAGCGGAACATCGGGACTTTGACTTTCCAGGTCAAAGATTTAGTGTTGCCTTTTTTGATTCAGATGATGTAATTAGTCAGCTGCTGTCAATGTCGGATTTTCCAAATCCGACTCCCGGTCGGTCACTGCAACTTATTGATAATTAATTTTATTGGCTGCCTGGTTCATTTCTACTTCCCGATCTCCCGGGCAACAGCTTCCTGGTTTGCAGGCACCCTGCGCGGATCGGGAAACTGCTGAAATGCTTCCATCCGTGAAACCATGATGGATATACCGATACCAAAAACCCCGACCACTGCAAAGGAGGTACGCAATCCTGCCAGTTCTGATATATAACCGATGAGCGGCGGGCCCATTAAAAAGCCAAGGAAACTGACACTGGATACTGTTGCAAGGGCAATTCCTGCATGCACTTTGGAGTGACTGCCTGCCACACTGTAAACGGTGGGAACAATGCTGGATACTCCAAGACCCACAATCATAAATGCGATTGTACTGGGTATGAGGTACGGGAATATCACAGAGGTAAACAATCCTGCCGATATCATCACCCCGCAAATCTGCAATAACCTTTTCCGGCCAATTTTCGAAATCAGGTAATCGGCCATGAAACGCCCTCCTGCCATCATAATCATAAAGGAGGTATATCCCAGCACCACAAGGGAAGCAGGCGCTTTTACCACATCCTTAAAATATATGCCGCTCCAGTCGAACATGGCCCCTTCACTGGCCATGCTGCAAAAGCCGATGATACCCAGTTGCAGGAGGATCCCTTCGGGTTTCCTGAAAAACCGTCGCCTTTCAGTTCCTGCCTTGGTTTCACTCTTGTTTTCAATGAGAAACGGATGATTAAACCATACTATGACTGATACTATCAGCACCACTATAATAAAATGCCAACCCGGCAATACACCCAGATTGATCATGATCAGTCCGATCAGGGCACCCGTGAAACCTGCCAGGCTCCACCCTCCGTGGAAGGAAGCCATTATGGGGCGACCGTACAACTGTTCCACTGCTATTCCCTGAGAATTGATGGAGATGTTGCAGAGGTTGCCTGCCAGTCCAAAAATAAATAATCCAATAGTTAATTGAAGACTGGAAGTAACAAAGCCTATGTGGCTCAGGAAAATGCCATAGGCAGGCAGTGAAAAAAGCAGGATACGCGGGCTTCCAAACCTTGTAACCAGTTTTCCTGAAAGGGGCATCATCAGGAACTGCCCGATGGGAAGTGCCAGGAGGATGCTCCCAAAAAGGGCATCATTCAGTTCAAGCCTGGTTTTGATATCCGGAATCCGGCTTGCCCACGAAGAGAAACAAAGACCCATGCTGAAATAGACCAGCGCCACCGCCCACCTGATCCTTTTCTTGCCGGCATCCACTTCCGGCCGCTCAATGCCTGATGTACTACTGATCATCTTAATTAAACTCATAAGCAAACAGCAAAATTACGAAAACCGGCATACCGTGTTAATCCTGCATGATGTATTTCTGTGTCAAAATAACAGTAAGTCATAACTCCATAATAATCAGCAATCTTACAATTGTGTGTGTTTTAATGTATCATTAACAGACAGGTCAGGATTCCATAACAATTCTTAGGCAGGGCTGTTCAATCAGGGGAAAAAAACCATTGTGTCCGGTAACATTTAAATTTATACATCCGCATAGCCGGCAGTAACATCTGAGAACCGGGATAAAACTGTTTGGGTATAGGTTTTTGATACTGGAATATCAGGGACCTGGTCGTGGTCGATTCCGAGGTAAATCACATTCTGTTCCTTCCGCAGAATTTTCACCTTTTCGAAGTTGACAATAGTAGAGCGGTTGCACCTCACAAGCAAAGTATCGGTAAAGGCCTGCTCAATTGCCTTTAAGGAATTACGTACCATAAAGGAAGCAATTTTACCTTTATTCAAATAATGAATCTTCACATAATTGTCGGCTGCCTCAATCCAGAGCAGGTTGTCATTCCTGACCGACAGCCGCAGCTCTTTTTTTTCATCCAGGAAATTCAGCATGGTCCGCGAAGCATGTCCCGGCTCTTTGTCACTATACTCAATCTTAGCCAGCTTTTTGTTTTTATCCCTCAGTGCGAAATAGAGCCAAAGGATGGAATAGGGCAGCAGGAGCACAAGCAATGTATTGATGGTTGACTGCCTCATCATGTCCCTGAGCGATCTGGAATCATCGAGAACCAGGCTTTGGAACAGGGTATAGAATAAGGCCATGGCAACCACTTCGGCAAGAATCCATACAAGGTACTGCCACAGAAACAGGCCATGCCTTGGGGCATAATGATACATGATGATCCTGCTTATTACGACTACAAGAACTCCGGTAAGTATAACAAGGCTTGAGAAAAGCAAAAACATCTCTTCAGAAACCGGGAACCAGTTCCTTGAATCGAAAGGCTGGTATATATTGATGAACACCAGGGCAAATAAAGCCGTAAAGATTATCAGTCTGATGATATTCCCTTTTTCATATAAATATTCAGGAATCTTCTGGTTCATGTTCCGGTATGTATGAACTTGTTTTAGTTTCTTTTCAAACTTACATAAAAATTATTTACACACGCACGAATAAAAATCAAGTCCGCCACCGTATACTAATGACGAGCTCGAAGCTCAATAATTATTAATGTTTAATTTAATATTAATTAGCATGAAAACG